>JASHPO010000170.1 GCA_030038075.1 Nitrososphaerales archaeon
AGTATCAAAGGGCGCGATGCTTACCCACTACAACCTTGTTTCAAACACATTGATGCTCGAGGACTGGACAAACTCCGGCCCCGGGCAGAAAGTACTTGCGGTAACACCGTTTTTCCACATTTACGGCCTGACAGTTGGCATGAATTCGGCAATCAATGTCGGAGAAGAAATGGTACTTTTGCCATCTTTTCACCTCAAGGAAGTTTTGGAAACGATCCACAAGAAAGGGATCTCCATTTTTCCCGGAGTTGCAACTATGTATATTGCGATAATAAATTCGCCACTTCTTCCAAAGTATTCGATTCGAACAATCAGAACTTGCGTGTCCGGCGCGGCGCCACTGCCAGTCGAGGTTCAGAAAAAGTTCAATGAAATCACAGGAGGAAAACTGGTAGAAGGGTACGGACTGACCGAAGCGAGTCCCGTAACGCATTGCAACCCGATAGCTGACGACGCAGTCGTTAAATCAGGTTCGATCGGTATACCGCTTCCTGACACCGACGCAAAAATCGTCGACATCGAAACCGGCACAACGGATATGCCTGTGGGAGAACAGGGCGAATTGGCGATCAGGGGTCCCCAAGTGATGAAAGGCTACTGGAACAGGTCTGACGAGACTGCGAACGTCCTAAAGAACGGATGGCTTTTGACCGGTGACATAGCCAAGATGGATTGCGACGGCTACTTTTACATCGTTGACAGAAAGAAAGATTTGATCGACGCTTCGGGATTCAAAGTTTGGCCGCGGGAGGTTGAAGAGGTTTTGTTCACCCACCCCGACATCAGGGAAGCAGCTGTAGTGGGTGTGAAGGATGAGTATCGGGGCGAAACCGTCAAAGCCTTCCTCGTGCTGAAGGACAAAAACAAAAATCCCGGAGTAGAGGCCATTCAAGCATACTGCAGATCTCAGATCGCTCCTTACAAAGTCCCAAGGATCATCGAGTTCAGAGACGAGCTGCCAAAGTCCCTTGTCGGAAAAGTACTCAGAAGGAAGCTCAGAGAAGAAAGCGCGTAATTTTAGAACTATAACGAGGGCAAATCCTAGTCGCCCAAAAGTGAACCTGCTATTTGGGCCTTCAGAGTTTCGTTTGATTCTATATAAAGCTGCGTGACTCGCGCGTCTCGCAGGAACCGCTCCACAGGATAGTCCCTTATGAAGCCGTAGCCCCCGTGGATTCTTATGGAGTGTCTCGCAGCTTGAAGGGCGGCATTCGAAGCGGAGACTTTGGCAATAGAGCTGTCCCTTGCCAGTGTTGGACCGGAAAATGAGGACGCGGAGACATACGTCATCATGCGCGCACTTTCAATTGCGATCTCGTCCTGAGCCAGATAATCTTTGACCGCGTAAAATCTACCAATCTTAACGTTGAACTGCGATCTCTCACTCGAATATTTGATAGCCGCCTCTAGCGATGCCTGTGCGATTCCCAGCGCCTGCGCGGCAACGGCCAAGCGCGCCCTAATAAGGAGTTGCTCTACAAAACTAGCTGTTTCACCCGATTTGCAAATAATCGACTCGGCCGGGAGTCTCAAATTGTGAAAAGAAATGCTTGCCGTTTGCGATGCCTTCATTCCGAGTAGTTTCTTGACCGGCCCCACTTCAAATCCGTGGGTTTCTTCAAGCTTGTCTCGAGAAAAGCAGACTAGCAATTTGGCGCCGTCATTCATCTTGGCAAGCACCAGAAATATTCCAGCGGCAAAAGCATTCATCACAAATTCCGAAGAGCCGTTAAGCAGGACTTCACTATTTTCCATTCTGCACGAAATTGTAGACCTCGGATCAAGAGAGAAGGCTCCGAGGCTTCCCGAATCCAGCTTCGGAAGTAATGAATTTTTCAAAGTAGAATTAGTCGAGACGATTAGAGCTTCGCACACCACAGCGTTGTGAAAGGAAATCTGAGCTCCGAGCGATCCTGACGCCCTGCATATTTCTTCGATAGCAAGTACCAGACTAAGAAAATCGGCTCCAGCTCCGCCATATTCCTGTGGCACTGTCATTCCGTACAATCCGAAATCGTGCAGTTTTTGTATCAAATTGGCTGGAACAGCTTCCTCCAAGTCGATCTTAGAAGCCAGAGGCAGTATCTCGGACTGGGAAAACTCCCTTATGGTTTGTCTCAGGAGCTCCTGCTCTTGCGATAGTTTGTAATCCACGAGTTATGCGAAGAAGATCTCAATGTATTAATGAATACCTCTTTGCTGCCCTAATGACCTGCCCGATCGTGCTGTACCCAAGACCCGAACTAATTGCTATGGCTCGATTTTTTCACGATATGCAATATTTGCAAGAAATCAATTGTTATCATGGGAATAATCATTGAAAACAATAGGGGACCCCCTAGGGGGAGGATCGTAGCTAGCTAATGTCTTTCGAGCTAGGGCAGATCTTGGGTACAGGTACGGAATTCAGGTCTCCAAGAAAAAGACATCTCGTCAAACGTCGAGAAAGGTGTTGCCGCATATCAAAGATGTTTTTGCCGCATTTCAGAGTTGGTTCAAGAAATATGGTGAGTTCACGAGAGATTTCTCAACTTCATTTCGATTGTTCAGAGCGAAGTGTCTTGTACGAAGCTTTGAAACAGCTTGTGTTTCAGCTATCTGTTCAGCTCGTTCTCCAGTTTCCT
>JASHPO010000003.1 GCA_030038075.1 Nitrososphaerales archaeon
ATAGTATATACGAAAAAAAGCGAACTGAGTGGTTGACCATAGATCTCAATTCAATTCCAAGAGAAAATCCCGACATTTTTATCTACGAAGCAAAGATGTATTTGGAGTTTAATAATTCAAATCTTGAAATGTTGATCAGAAAACGTGGATGGGATTCGCTCGACTTTTTTAAACACGGAAATTACTTTCTGACTCCGGGCCCCTTGGATTTCTTGGCTCATCATGGACCAAGCTTCATCACCGAGGTGATGCCTTGGCTAGTTCAAAAATTGGAGAATTTGAATGGATGACGCGACCCGGATCGGATAAGGTTTATCCAAAAATGACGATATCAATCCGCTGTCTGACATTTCTTCTCTTTGGATTCTACCTATGGCTCCTTCAGCTATAGAATACGTTATCATCGAATCATGAGGCGAGCAAATGAAAGCATGTGTATTATGGACCGGCGGAAAGGATAGTTGCCTAGCCCTTCATCGCGCTCTTGATCAAGGAATATCTGTCGCGAGCCTCGTAACATTTGTTCCAGCAGACGGGCGAGACTTCAAAGCACATCCGAGAAGAATTATTGAACAACAAGCGCGGGCAATGCAGATACCTCACATCTTCGTTCCGATCATTGAGCCGTACGAAAAGAGCTATGAAGAAAAACTTGCGTTGCTGCGTGACATGATCAATGTAGAAGGAATGATTAGCGGAGACATAGATCATGTTACCAACCTGCCCAACTGGATGGAACAAAGATGCTTGAAAGTAGGTGTCGATATGATTCGGCCTCTGTGGAAGAATAATCGGAACGTTTTGATGAATGAGATTCTCAACCGGCAGATCGAAGCTCAAATAACATGGATCAACGATACCAATATCCCGATGTCTTGGAAGGGTAGGATAATTGACAGATGCCTCCTAGAGGAACTAAAGCGGATAAGTGAAACGAAGGGCATAGATCTATGCGGTGAGAATGGTGAGTATCATACTATGGTCGCTAGAGCGCCAATCTTCGGAGACCGCAGAATCGAAATATCAACGCTCTTGTCGTCCTAACTCTTCGCAGGCCTTAACTTAGTCAACGAATTGCCACGGTCTGCTTTCTACACACTCCTGTACTTGAACTTCAGTTGACGATTTTTATCTCATGGTAGTAAACTGAACGGCCTCTGGTGAATATTAAAAAGGAATATAGATTTGGCCTCAATATTTGCATTGCCGAGAAGTAACGGCTATCGTCTTAAGACAACTATCTGCTGAGTGAGATTTCCTCCCTTTGGAGGCTACGTATAGCTCCTTGAGGTATGCTTCCAGAAAACAAGGCAGGGTTCAGAAGCGCTGCTAGAATCTCGATTCCTGTTACGATTCTTGGGCCAGGTCTGCTAAAGTAAACATGTTCGACCACGTACACCCTATGATTCATCACTGCCGGGAGGCAGGACCACCCCTCTTGTTTTTCAAGCCATTCAGCCTCCTTCAAGCTCCGAGTGATGGGTGAGGAACATAGAGCTATGATGAATACTTCAGGCGCCGCTGCGCGAACGACGTCCCATTCTATCCTCCGTGCTGGAGAGCCAGGAGCTAAAAGATCGTTGCCACTGTTCCCGCCGGCAAGAATCTTCATCTCTGGAAGCCAATTACCTCCGACTACCAGCGGGTTGACACCTTCTACGGAGAAAACATGCGGTCGATAACTCGCCGGTGCAATACTCGCAGACACGGCATCGATGCGGTAACGCAGCTTTTTGATTAGCCGATCGGCCCTCTCCTTGCTGCGCGTAGCACGCGCGATGCAGGTTATTGAATCGAATATTCCGGCAATGGTCGTTGGATGGAGCGTCAATATCTCCCCTGAAATGCCCGAGATATCGCATATCCTGGCTACGTCAGAAGCATCGGGGCTGCACCGATAGCACACATCTTGTGCTATGATTAGATCTGGCTTCTCTTTGCGTAACCACTCGACGTCGAGGACGAATGGACTACTGCCATCGCTTAAAATCGTCTTCATCCTCATCTCCACCTCTTCGCTTGTAAGCTCGACAGGATTGAAGAGGCTACGACATACGACACGTTTTCCTATTGCTTCTAGAGGATAGTCGCAGATATCAGTCACGCCAACAATCTCACCCTCAAGACCAAGCTCGTATAGAATTTCCGTAGCACTCGGCAGCAGCGAACAAATTTTCATCAAGCACTCGCTTCCAATATCGTTCGTCGCCTAATCTGATCACGGTTGTAGGGACGAAATAGGTTCATAATCTCCTCGGGTCTTACTGGAGCCGCCCCTGTTTGCTCTAGCTTCAACACCGAGTTAGGCGGAATGTCGCAAATGTCCAGCTCAGGATGAATTATCTGAGCCAAAATTTCTATACCGTCTACAACTCGCGGACCTGGCCGATCGAAGTACTCTGAACTCACTATGTACGTGTTGCAGCTTTTCACAGCTTCGAGACGCCACCACGCGTCCCTAGCCACGTTGGGCATCTCCTTCAGCGAGCGATATGTAGTATGCGAGCAAGGGCCAATTATCATAATGTCAGGATCGCACTCTTCTATGGCCTGCCAATTAAGACGCGCCGGCGGCACTCCAGGCTTGCTCAGCTCAGCCATTCCCCCTGCCTCGGCAATCTGTTCTGGAATCCAGTCCCCTGCCGGAGATGGTGGGTCGGTCCATTCGAGGAAGACTACACGCGGTCTGGTCTTACCTCTCGAAATTTTTTTCCTTAAACTGTCGATCCTGCCTTGGAGCTCCTGGACGAGCAAAGCTCCTCTTTCATGTACGCCGGCAGCGTCGGCGGCTCGTCCTATGTTGAAAAAGATATCTGACAACCTCCGGGGGTTGAGCACGAGCACGCGTGGCCTCGGTTCCATTTTCTCTATCGCACAGAACACATCTTTTGCTTCCAGATCGCAAGACTTGCACATGTCCTGAGTGAGAATGAGATCTGGCTTAGCTTGGCGCAACCATTCTATATCAAACGTGTAAGCGGGTGATCCCGACTTGGCTAGTGCCTGAACCTTGTCGTCTACCTCCTTAGCGGTCATGTGGTAGATGTCTATGACTCCCCTGCTGACCACTGGACGACTCTTGGCTCCGGGGGGATAGTTGCAATATTCTGTGACACCTATCACCTGCTCGCCCAAGCCCAAAGCAAAAAGCATCTCCGTTCCGCTAGCCAGCAGAGAGCAAATCTTCAATGGTTTTGATTCACCCTAACTCTTTGAGTAGGTGAGGCCTGCTTGAACAAAATGCGTTGCGCTCTTTGGCGTCGAACCCCAATCGAGCGCGGGAATAACACTCCAAGGTATTGAACTCGTTCCTCAAGTAATGCAGTAGAATGTGAAGCATTATTTATACGGTCGGATTAGCCAGCCATCAATGCAACCTCTACGCCTAGCGGGAACACAGAAAGTGGCAATAACGGCCATGTTCGCCGCTCTTGCAATCAGCACAGACTATGCTATGCTACCTCTGACCAACGTTAAACTGATGGATACCATAGTCTTTGTCTCGGGGCTCACCTTCGGACTGGAGGTAGGAATCTCGGTAGGCGCGCTCACTTGGCTTGTGTACGGAACGATAAATCCCTATGGTTCAGCTGGCGGGTTACTTCTGGTAATCTTGATCGTGTCCGAAACCGTCTATGCATTTCTGGGCTGCCTAGCCAGAAAGACATTCAGTTTTGATGGGACAGGTATTGCCGCCAGAAGTTTGTTTTGGGGTTCACTAGGATCGATCGGTGCATTTCTCTATGACCTTAACACAATAATAACGCCTACTCTGCTGTCGGGTTTTCCGCTTAGTGTCGCGTTTGCCTCCCTGATTCCAGCCATTCCCTTCATGTTGGCACATGAGGTCAGCGATTTCGTCTTTTTCTCTACGATTGGTCCGGTTCTCGCTGCCGCCACACTCAAGATAGCCAGATCGCGAGCGATTGGAATTGTCAAGCAGGATTCACAAGTCCCAGTGGGAAAATAGGGCTATCTGCATTACCTATCGGCGCTGGCAAAATCCGCGCTCTGGTAACTTAGGTTTCTGCTGAATGAATATGATGCTCGATCAAAGACTTGACAGAGCAGAAAAAATATCGATTCAAAAGCTCAAGAATGACCTCCATGCGACAAATTTATTCGCGGAGGTAAAGATGGCGGTGTTCATTATTTCATCATGAACAAGTCCCCCCATTCGCCCGCATAATTAGATTCTAAGCCTGTCAGCGACGTTGGCTATTTTCTTCCCTCTAAACAATGGATGAAGAATTTTTTAGCTGAAGATCTGACGTACTGGATCGCAAAAGGAACGGCTGGCTAATCCAGCCATAACATTATATGATAATTTTGCAGAGGAGACCGTATGATATTATCAACTCAACAAAAAATTAGAAAGAGAGATGGCTCGATAACTGGTTTTGATTCAAACAAGATACGCGCCGCCGTCGGCAAAGCCATGCTATCGGTGCGCGGCAGAATGGAAGAAGCAAAATTGGATGAGCTAACTTCTTTTACTTTGAGAGAGATCGAAACGCTGTATGGCGATGAGCACGTTCCTTCGGTCGAAGGGATACAGGACATTGTTGAGAAGGCGCTCATGTCCTTCGGGTACTATGATGTCGCAAAGGCCTACATTCTTTACCGAGAGCGACATAAAGAGCTGCGAGAGGAAAAGCAAAGAGAGGTAGTGTCCAAAATCGACCATTATAGTCTGAATGTCATTAAAAGAGATGGCAAGAGAGAACCCTTCGACCACAGAAAACTGAAGTCGTTTGTCCAAAGGGCATGCTCCGGTTATGATGGAGTTGTCGATGTAGAAGAATTCACTCGACAATGTGAAACTGGTGCTTTTGATAATATTAGTACTGATCAAATTTCGCAGCTAGCGGTCATGACTTCCAGGTCATTCTTGGAAAAGGACCCGGTGGTCTACTCAGCAATCACTGCGCGACTCTTTCTTTCCGCACTCTACAGGGAGGTCTTTGACATCAAATTCTCCCAGAACAACTTCGCTGAAACTTACAGAAGGGCATTCACGAACAACATCAAGGCCGCCGTAGCAGAGGGCAGACTTTCTATGCAAATGCTAGGGTTTGACCTAGACTTGTTAGCAGAAAAACTCACTCCCGAGAAAGATGGACTGATTCCATACAGGGGTTTGCAGATTTTGTATGATAGATACCTGCTCTGCTCCCAGTTGGACCAAAGACATTTGGAAACGCCGCAGATGTTCTGGATGCGTGTAGCCATGGGATTGGCACTCAACGAAAGGGAAGAGAAGGAAAAGTGGGCGCTGCGGTTCTACCACATTCTCTCAAGCTTGCGGTACATCAATTCGACACCGACTCTCTTTCACTCCGGTACGAACCATGCCCAGGTGAGCTCATGCTATCTGACGACTGTAGATGATTCGTTAGAGCACATCTTCAAGTCGCTCAGCGACAATGCACTGCTTTCAAAGTGGTCCGGCGGTATCGGGACTGATTGGTCTAACATAAGGGGAACAGGCGCCCTAATCAAGAGTACCTACGTCGAAAGTCAGGGCGTGGTGCCATTTTTGAAAATTGCCAACGATACTACTGTTGCAATAAATCGTAGTGGCAAGCGAAGGGGCGCCACCTGCGCATACTTGGAGACTTGGCACTATGACATTGAAGAGTTTCTTGACTTAAGGCGAAACACGGGGGACGAACGTCGGCGCACCCATGATATGGATACGGCGAATTGGATACCAGATCTGTTCATGAAGCGAGTTATGGCAGATGGTGAATGGACACTTTTCTCCCCAGATGAAGTTCCTGATCTCCACCACTGCTACGGTCAAGAGTTTGAAAGAAGATATGTAGAATATGAAGAAAAAGCCGGGAAGGGGCTTTTGAGGCTCAGCAAGAAGGTACAAGCAAGAGAGCTTTGGCGAAAAATGATCACATCTCTCTACGAGACTGGTCACCCGTGGATTACTTTCAAAGATGCTTGCAATATTCGTTCACCTCAGGACCACGCCGGTGTGATTCACAGCTCAAATCTCTGTACCGAAATTGCACTGAACACATCCATCAATGAGATTGCAGTCTGCAACCTTGGTTCCGTGAATCTTGCTGCACATATTCGGGACGGGGAGTTGGACGTGAACCTGCTCAAGGAAACTACCACAACGGCGATGAGAATGCTGGACAACTCTATCGATGTAAACTATTATCCTGTGCCAGAAACTGCGAACTCCAATGTAAAGCACCGGCCGATCGGGCTAGGAATAATGGGTTGGCAGGACGCGCTATACAAGATGAATATCCGGATCGATTCTGAAGAAGCTGTGCAGTTTGCTGACGAAAGTATGGAAATAGTCGCTTACTATGCAATACTCGCGTCTACCGAACTTGCAAAGGAAAGAGGTGCGTACCAGAGCTTCAAGGGATCAAAATGGGACAGGGAAATCTTGCCCGTGGACACGTTAGATCTCCTTGAACAAGAACGCGGAACAAAGATAGACATCCCTCGGTCTGGGAAACTTGACTGGACACCAGTTCGCCTCGCCATAAAGGAATACGGAATGCGGAATTCTAACTGTATGGCGATAGCCCCTACCGCCACAATCTCAAACATGGCAGGTTGCTTTCCATCGATCGAGCCAATCTACAACAATCTATACGTAAAGTCTAACATGAGTGGGGAGTTCACCGTGGTCAATGAGTATCTAGTCGATGAGCTAAAGGCTCTGGGCCTCTGGACTCCGAGCATAGTCGAAGAAATAAAGTACAGAGATGGGAATATTCAACACGTCGCAGGCATTCCCCAACCGCTAAAGGACAAATACAAGACTGCTTTCGAGATAGAACCTTACTGGCTCATCAAGCAAGCTGCACGCCGAAGCAAATGGATCGACCAGAGTCAAGCGCTGACCATATTCACTTCGACTACATCGGGAAGGGCGTTGTCAGACATGTACTTGTACGTATGGAGTCAGGGATTAAAGACCACGTATTATCTGAGGAGTCTGGCAATCTCGACGGTTGAGAAAAGCACCTTGGAGATCACCGCATGGAAAGCTTATTCTCCAAAGTCACAGATGGAGGCAACCGTCCGAGTGGACTGCTCCAGCGTACCGACAAGAGATAATAGCGCAGAGCAACAAGCCGCACCTGTCGCAATAGGGAAAACGTGCTCCACGAACGCCTCTGATTGCGAAGCTTGTCAATAGACCGACATATGGTGCGGGAGGGGATGAATTTCATCGTGCCGGAGAAACGCCCTGAACTCAAACTCGGGGACGCTAACTCTGGTAAAGCGATGTTCGGAGCAGTTGAATGTACTAATTGGCGAATGATCTTGAAACTAAGTATCGGGGAACGAGAGAAACAATGGCGAAATATGTCCTAATTTCTGATACGACGCTGTCACATGACTACAGGGATTTTCCGCTTCTAGACTTTCTGCCAAGCGCACCGAGCGACCAGCTCCCGAACTTCATCTACAACTATCTGAGAGGGAGAACTCCGGGCGACGCGACAGGTCGAGCCAAATTTGCTCCGTACGCTTTGAGAAAAATCGAGGCAGCACTGCTACGTGAATACAGTCCTGAAGAAGTCGTTATCGCGCATGAGGACTCCCTCGGAGAATTCGTTGACGAGGATACCGAGCTGATCGGCGTTTCCACAATGGATCCATTTGGCCTCGGTCCTCTGACCATGTCGTATTCCGTCTTTTTTCAAACTGATGCCCCTGCATTTGTTTACAAGGAGTTTCAGAGACTCCTGAAAAATGTAAACAAGGCAAGAAAAGGCAAGAGGGCTAAGCTAGTCGTGGGCGGTCCAGGGGTCTGGGAGCTTACCGTTCGGCCGGAAGAGCTGGACAATCTTGGCATAGACTATGCATTTCAGGGCGAAGCAGACGACATCATATGCAAACTGTTTGAGTACCTTACTTCACCGGAGGCTGATTCTCCTCAAGTTGACAATGGATTCTACCGCGGTTTCAAAACATTTGACAGTAACTTCCACCAAGCGTGGGTCGGGAACGATCGCTTCATTACCCGTTACCAGTTTGCAAAGCAGTACCCAAAACTGGAAGACATACCGCCAATCGTGAACCCATCAATCAAGGGAATGGTCGAGGTAATGCGTGGTTGTGGTGTTGCCTGTGATTTCTGCGAGGTCACTCTCAGACCCCTAAGGTACTATACACCTTTGCAGGTGAGAAAAGAAATCGAGGTGAACGTGAAAGCCGGAATAAATCATGCCTGGCTACACAGCGACGAGATATTTGCATATGAGCACGGGAAAAATTACGTACCAAACCCGGAAGCACTTTTTGACCTCTTCACAACTGTGATGGAGACAAAAGGGATCGAGCACACCAATCCCACACATGGCCGGATTTCCATTCCGGCGGCATATCCGGAGATGCTCAAGAAACTTTCTGAGATAATCAGGGCGGGTCCGAACAACTGGATTGGGCTCCAAGTTGGAGTCGAAACGGGAAGCGACCGACTGGCGAAAATTCACATGCCGAACAAGACACTCCCTCTTAAGATAGGACCAGACGGGACGTGGCAGGAGATAGTCTGGCGTGGAACCTATGTGATGAACAAATATTACTGGAGGCCAGCGTTCACTGTCCAGGTAGGGCAGAATAGCGAGAACGAGGAAGATAACTGGGAGACTGTAGCCCTAATCAACAGGATGAGTAACTCGGAGATCGATACCGGGAGGCCGTTCGAGTTCACGATAACACCGATGCAGAATGTACCTCTCGGTCACATTAAGAGTCGAAAAAGCATGATAAACTTGAAGCTAAACCAGTCCCAGCTTGCCGTGTATTACGCATCGTACAAACATCTCGCGAAGATTGCGCGGAGGGATGCCATGAAAGACGCAAAAGGCAATATCTTTACCAGCCTAGCCACTGGCACGCTCATAGGCGCAGGCGGCTGGGCAATGCTTCGCGTCATATCTGGAATTTGCAAAAAGGAAGGTTTGGATTTGGACAAAGCGGATACGTGGGGATTGAATGAAAGGCCGCCACAAGCGCCCCTGCTTGAGAATATCGCGAGATGAAAAATTCGTAATGGTAAAAAAAATCCTCAACTGCACCGAAACTGATCCAAACAAAATTCTTCCCGTAAAATATGGATGGGCCAGAGAGTATTTTCGGATGGGTGTCGCGAATAATTGGGTGCCGCAGGAAATACCGATGCAACAGGACATAGAGCTCTGGAAAAAAACGGGTGGCTTGAGCGAAGATGAGCGCCGATTGATACTTTGGAATCTTGGGTTTTTCTCGACAGCCGAGAGCCTAACTGCGAACAACATCGTTCTCTCGATTTATCGACATGTCACGAATCCAGAATGCAGGCAGTATCTGTTGCGACAAGCGTATGAAGAGTCGATTCACACTGAGACCTTCATCTACTGCTGTGATTCCCTGAATCTTGATCCCGACAATGTCTATAACATGTATCTTCGAATACCCAGCATCCGCGAGAAAGATGAGTTTGTCGTTAACATGACCAAATCGTTTCTTGATCCTGAATTTACCACAAAGACAATTGACGATGTGCAAAAGTTCGTGAACGATCTAGTAGGCTACTACGTGATAATGGAAGGTATTTTCTTCTATGCGGGCTTTGTGATGATGCTCAACTTCATGCGCCACAACAGGATGGTAGGTGTAGGCGAGCAGTTTCAGTACATCTTACGTGACGAATCTATCCATCTCGCGTTCGGGTGCGATCTGATCAACGCCATAGTGGCTGAGAATCCTGAAATCTGGACGAGTGAGTTCAAGTCGACAATAGTGCAGAACATTAAACGAGGAGTCGAGCTGGAGTATAATTATGCTAAAGACAGCCTACCACGTGGAGTGTTCGGAGTGAACTCGGATACAGTGAAAGAGTACTTGGAATACATTGCCGACAGGCGGCTTGAGCGGATTAACCTTCCCAGAACTTACAACTCGTCAAACCCCTTTCCTTGGCTTAGTGAGATAATGGATCTACGTAAGGAAAAAAACTTCTTTGAGACCAGAGTAACTGAATACAAGACTGGGGGGCAGTTGCGGTGGTAGTATTCAGGTTGTCAGCAGAGCGAGTACTTCCCCTCTCATGGATCCAATGCGATGGCCGAAAAACGAGCCCTAATCACGAGAAATGCATTGAACGCATATGGCGGGCCTGATGGGATTTGAACCCATGACCTAAGGATTAAGAGTCCTCCGCTCTG
>JASHPO010000022.1 GCA_030038075.1 Nitrososphaerales archaeon
CGACCAGAAAGAGTACGGCTGAAGCCATGTCGACATAGGCTCCAATCCCAAGAGATCCTGGAGCCTTGTCCATCATTACGTACGCCGCTAGAAAAGCAACCAGCCCCCACACAAATGGGAATACCCGAATACTCCTGAATGCTATGTTGATCGCGCCTGCAACGAGCATCGCGGGCCAGAAAAACAGAACAACCCCAAATGTTACTGGCACGAGCGAGTTAGTCGAAGCGGAATTGTAAAGCGTAGATCCCAAGACATTACTCGTATCCAGACCACTTGCTCCTTTCGTAGCGTAAATTACGAGCGTGCTGTAACTATCAGGCATTAATGTAAACTCGAACCAGATAGAATGTACCAACTGAGAAACCCAGCAGCTATTCCCGTGAGAAGTGCAACGATTGCAATAGCCAGAGCCACAAAACCACTTTTCTTTGCCATAGCTGCAAAAAACCTAGCTAGGCGTTTATATCATTTTCACGGATTGTAGCTGACAACTAATCCTACGCCAAGTTCCGAGGATAAGTCGCTCTAGTCGTCTGGTATACGGTGCAGGTGGTAGTTCCAAAGCGAAACCAATAGTTGTTTCCAGTTAATGCAAATGGCTGTAAGAAATCTCTGCGTAATCACTTTTGTATGCTCGCCAACAATTGACTCTTTGCATTTAGATACTCCTCGAAAATGAGGAGGTGATATTCGAAAGGCGGTATTGTCATCAACTTCAACGCAAGGCTCCTTGATAAAGATCCATCGCTGAATTGAGAAATCTCCAAGTGAGCGACAAAGATAGCTCCGACTAAGAGAAACAAAATTAGAGCTATGACTCCGCTACCTCCCCCCACGAAGTCTCTCGTAAACCAAATAAAGAAAAGAATGATCAAGGATATTGGAGCCACCGATAGATAGGTGTTGTTCACGGTATGCAGTCTTTTGCTAAGTAACAATCTGAGATCTTCCTCGTCAATTTCGTCTTTCGCCTGCGCAAGGCTTTGGACAAAATAGTTAGAAGCGAGACTATCCGAAGATGCTCCCAACTTTTCAGAGGTCTGGGGACCCACGTTACTGCTGTTAGCCCGAAGAATTCGCTTTGCTTCAAGGTACTCTTTGAATTGCAGAGAAGTATATCCACCTCTTTGAAAAAGTGTTCTCCAGTTCTTTCCCTGAGATCTTAGGAACATATTGTAGAAGGTGAGCGACGCTAGAATGATGCCAACAATAATTAGGGCGATTCCCGAACCAGGATATTCGGTTCCGAAAAAATAGTAGTGGTCGTACACTATTGCAATGTCTACGACAAAATCTGCAAAAATGATGAAGAGCACTCCGTACACATACTTGAGAAAGTCCAACCGAGCATCAAAAAAAGTCTCCAGATCATAATCGTTGATAACATTCCCATACCTAGAAATCAATGTTGAAATCGTTGCATCATTTAGCTTAGTAAGACTAGACAATAAGCTCCCCGAAGAGGATTTGACTGCGGCGGTGCTCTTGGAAGCTGACGGCTCCTTGAGTGATTTTCCACACGCGTTGCAAAAGACTGCGTCCTCATTCACCGCTTTGCCACAATTTGGGCAATAGGGCAACTCCTAACCTTTCACTTTCCTAACCCGTCGATTTTGGGTATGGAAAAAAAGCCTTTCGTTTTGAGCACACTGGAACACATATATTCTTGCGACTGCTCAGCGCACTTTGAAAACGCAAAACAAAATAGTCCGTGATGGACGACCGGTAGTAGCAATTTGAAGATAATTCTTGCCACTCCTCCGGAGTTCAGAAAGCTAACTACGCCTGCCCAGATCATGGGACCGCCAATAGGCCTCATGTACCTCGCTTCGTGTCTGAAAGCAAGCAACTCTCGTTTGAAGGAAAAATATGATGTCGCGGTGTACGATGCATTTACGCTCGGTCATTGTAAGGAAGAATTCATCAGGTACGTCCGAAATGAAAAACCTGATGTTCTTGGCCTTTCCATTACTTCGAGAATGTTTCCAACGACTATCTCTACTCTTAATGTTGTTAGGCAACAGGTTCCCCAGACGAAAATAGTTCTAGGTGGAATACATCCCACCTTCTGGGCAGCAGACATAGTTAAGGAATTTCCCTTCGTAGACTTCGTGATAAAGGGAGAGGCAGAGAGATCTTTTCCAAAACTTATCGAATGTTTGCTTGGCTTAGCTGATTACAACTCTGTCGAAGGCTTGACATGTCTTGTGGGTTCAAGACTACTCGATAATCCTCCCGAGACCATTCGTGATCTTGACTCGATTCCGTTTCCAGACAGATCTTGTGCGGGGAACGTCAGATACGGGTACACATGGAATGGAATTGACCTGACCTATGGAAAATTTACATCAATACTCACGAGCCGCGGCTGCCCATATTCCTGCAATTTTTGCACGAATTGGATTTTTTCTAATCGCAAGTGGCGGGTAAGATCTGTCGACAATGTTCTGGAGGAATTGGAGCTAATAGCTAACCAAGGATACAAGTCCTGCGTAATTATTGATGATATTTTTACGCTTGATCCTAAGCGAGTAAAAGAACTATGCAAGGGAATAGTGGAAAAGAGGATCAAACTGGTCTTTTACTGTGAAGGCAGGGTAAATTCTCAGGATCCTGAAATGTTCAAAGCTATGAAGCAGGCAGGTTTTTCATCAATTCTCTTCGGAATAGAAAGCGGCTCGCAAAAGGTTTTGAAGTACTTGCAAAAAGGGACCACTCCAGCTCTGGCGCGCACTGCTGTGAAGAATGCAAGAGCCGCTGGCCTCAAGACGATAGGAACATTCATTGTGGGCACGCCAGTCGAAACTGCAAGTGATTTCGACGAGACCCTAAAACACATCAGAGAGCTCGGCCTAGATGGGCTGGACGTCAATGCCTTGAGTGTTGCTCCTTGGGGGCAGAGATATCAAATGCTCTTGGCGGAGGGTAAAGTCGGAAAAAATGATTGGCTCACTGACCACCCTATTTCTGATTATTACAATGAGCTTTCCAAGCAGCAAATTGTGCAACGAATCGAGGAAGCGTATTTTTCTTTTTTCAGAATAGGTCGAAGGAAAAATGCGGGTAGATTAATGAGATATTTTATTCGTGACAAGGATACTCGGAATGCGATTGTGAGAAATGTACTCAACAAACACCTATGGCAACTAGTTCGTGAAGGAGGCAGACCACGGCATAAAATCGAAGAATTAACACAGTCGGGTTCCGAGCTTCTTTCTGAAGTCTGGAAAGCTAGAAACATCGAGAAAATAGAACCCAATCTAATCACTATAGGAAATAGTATCGATGATCAAACGCATCTGTGATTAACAGTAGATGCGGATAAGCGCGTTTTCTTGGTTTCACTCTCTTAGAAGAGCTGTGACGATCCGGGTAGGAACTTAGTGTTGTGATAATTGAGAAATGGTAGTCCTTGCTGGAGAAAGATACTCAAGGATGTTGTCGCACAGGCTCCCATCGGTTCCAGTTACATAAGCAAAGAATGAGATAAAGAATCCGCCGCTGTTAGCTAGAGTCGCCAAAACTCGTTAATTTTTAGACTACTCGGCAGACATCTTCCTCTTCACGAAGTCCGAAGTTCGCTTTGCCATTGACATTATCGTTATCATGGGATTAACGCCAAGAGCTGTGGGAAATACCGATGCGTCTGCAACAAAGAGGTTCCTTACTCCGTAAAGCTCTCCTTTGGGATCTACGGCACCCAATGATTCAGTAGAGCTCATCCTGCACGAACCCATCAGATGAGCGCTGAAAAGCATTATTTTGTTCGGCACAATCCCTTCCCTTTCGATGCTCTCGGAAAATCTGTTCAGCTCACCTTGTGTCAAAGGATTGTCATCAGCTGATATCACTTCAAGACCATTTGTGTGAAGCGATGAGAGTCCAATGGCACCCGCTGCTACTAGTATTCTGGCCGTTTCTTTCATCCCCTTGACCATATTCTTTCTGTCCCGTTCTTGCAATTTGTAAGACACATTTGCCGATCCGTGCTTATCTATGATAACGTTGCCGCTTCCCCATTCCTTCAAAAGTATGACACTGGACGAAGAATGGTTGAACCAAGTTTTCATGTACTCTTTGTGACTTTGGCCGTCACACCACGGTGCACTCAGGGCAAAAAATCCCGGGTGCGTTGGGGCAGCCTCTATCCAAAATCCATGGAGAGGGCCGTCTGAGTCTAGGAATTTTGTGACTACGACCGTCTGCGGAGGACCGTCCCATGCCCTAATTTTTTCTTTAAAGTGGCCTAAAACTGTTGTTGTCGGATGAAGGCGAAGATTTCTACCAATGTTCTTATTCCTGATTCCCGATCTCAATAGCAGCGCTGGTGTTTTTATCGAGCCGCATGCGAGCACCACGACTTTAGCGCCTATTTCGACTTGAAAATGCTTCCCGGTAGACAAAGTAGTGAGTCTTCCTTCAACTCCCTTTGCGACTCCGCTCTCAACAATGATGTGTTCGATCTCAGTATTGAAAAGAAATTTGGCTCCGTTTTTGAATGCCATCGGCAAATAATTCAGCAGTGTGGACTGCTTGCAAGAATAGACGCATCCGGATGTGCAGAAAGCGCATCTCCCTCTGCAGCCAACCGCATTCCTCCAGATCGTCTTGTAATCTAAGCCTTCTCTGTACCCCAAAGAAGTACACCCTTTCCAAAGCACATCATTGTTTCCGTTCTTCTGGCTCTCAGATAGGTTTACCTTGAGGCCATTCCAAATGTCATCAATGTGACTTTGGAACTCAGCTCCTGTTAATCCACTAATCCCAAAGGTGTTTTCCCACTCCAGCAACACTTCCAGCGGTGGCTTGATAGATGTCGTGCAGTTGATAGTTGTACCTCCACCCGCGCCTCGTCCCGAAAGGAGTATCACTGACAAATCACTGGTAGCAGCGGCTGAGCCATGACCATCAAAGAGTTTTTTCATCACCGACAGCTCGCTTCGACTGAAAGTTTCGGACGTTTCGTAGTCACCCGACTCCACGACAACTACATCGAAGCCAGCCTTGCTTAGCTCGTAGGCAACTATGCTTCCACCGGCACCAGAACCTACAACGCATACATCACAATCAAATTTCAAGTCATTCTCGATTTGGAGTGGTCTTATTCTTAGATCCTCAGGATGCCTCAGGTTGGAACTTCTATTTGGACCCGAATATCCAATCGCAGGCCAGTTGGGATTACTACCGTCATTACTCGTGACTGTATAAAACAGGAAACATGTGAGTATCTTCAATGCTTGAAAGGCCTGTCTTTTCGATGCTATTCTACTATCTCTCCACCCCGCGAGATATTTGGTTCGCTGTCCAACAGTTTGCAGGTCCGAGAATCTGACTGGTCTTCCCGTAAGAATAAAGTTGTAACATTTGTTGTCAAAAATGTCCAGCAGTCTGCAGAATTTTTCTCTCAAAGATGGCTCAAATCTAGTTTCAATAAAGTCAACTAACGCACTGTCCGCGCCAAGATCTGACGCAGATCTTGCGTAGAACCCATCATCCGACTGAAGAGAAGTGTGAGAGGATAGCTCTTGGACTCTCGGCACTATAGTGTCGGATAAGATACTCAGAACTCTGAGCTTTTTATCAGAAAGACGCAATTACGCAAGTGAGAAAATATTTTGTTACTAAGTATATGTGAATTGTGTCCAGATTAAAGCATTGAAAGAAACAGCGCCGAGCTCTGCCGCTCGACTTTCCGATCTGCAATGCCATTACACGAACGCCAGAGAAGAAGTCCTGGTTGCGACTTGAGGCGTACTTCAAGATTCGTTCTTCGTGAAATACCTGGAATCAGCGTCCGATAAGAAAATTCAAATGCGATGCAATATTTGTAATGAACCGATTGTTTCAATGGGAATAATCAATGAAATCATAG
>JASHPO010000023.1 GCA_030038075.1 Nitrososphaerales archaeon
TATTATCTGTTCGGCGTTGGTGAATATCTCTTTGTCAACGCTCACACATCATACTTTGGACATTTGTTCGGTAAGAGAAGATTAGCAACAAATAGATGCAAAACACGCATAAAAAGCGTCAAAATTATCTATCTAGATTTCCACTTTTGCGAATTGTATCTGCTCAACTTTCACTGCCGCGGACAGGCCAGCGCCGCTACTCGATTTGACTCTTGACGTAATCAAATAGCCTCGCGGGAGAAAGCCGACCATGTTGGCTAATGATTCCCTTGAAATATTCGTATCGAATTGTGCGAGCTCTTCAGTTACAACTTTCTCGCCGAACAACCTATGCAAAAGCTCTTGGCAATCCGACGCCAAAAATTCCCTAGTTTGACTTTTGGATGCAATTATCACCTTATTTCCATTCGCCCTAAGCTTTTGTACGATCTTGATGGTTCTTGACTTCAGACTCTCAACCTTGAATCTATCGAGAACATCTTCTATCATTACGATGGAATCCCTGATTCCTGACTCAGCCAGATCGCGCAAGAGAAGAACAGATAGGAATTGTCTATCTTCCTTCGTAGTGGGGTCCTTCATTCCCCTGCCAGAAATATCAAATAGCGTGCTTGACTCATCGACGGGAGCTCGAGCTTCATTCGAAAGAACTCTCGAAAGGTTACTTTTCGGGCCCAGGTTTCTCTTGAGTTTTTGACCTAGTTGTGAAAGCTCCGACTCCTTAATCATAGCGTCAGCGACTCCATCCAAGCTTGTAGCCCCTCCTGACAAGGACCTAATGTTAGAACCGATCCTCTCTTTTTGTTGGTCGGTGCAAGGTACGCCGCTTTGAAGGAACCACTCCTGAATCAAATCGCTCAAAAGACCAGAATCTTCTTCGGATTTCGACGACAAAGAGATCTTCAATTCTCTCGCTTGCGAATCCTTCGCGAATGCAAAGACTGTCCACTTGTACTTCCAAGCGATGCCACGGTGCTCTCCCTTTTGATCAATTACAAAGATCTTGGGAGCCTTTGGCTTAGCAGCTATGCCATCAAGAACTCTCTTCGCTGTAGCGCTTCTTCCAGAGCCGGACGAGCCCACTATCGCAATATCTCTTATTCCGGCCTCGATGTAGAAATCTCCGATTTCCTTTACTTCATTAGGGAAATCCTTCTCGGAAACTCTCCGCTTTAGGGCACTAACAAACTGTTCGAAATCAACTTTCTTTCCCAAGTATACAGAATTCTTGTCGTTAGCTCGGGTCTCAGACTCTGCTGCTGCAACTTGTATGACGGTAGGACGAGTCTTGCGCGTTGCTTCCTGGGTTTTTCTTTCCTGTTCTATCCTCAATCGTTCGTTCTCAAGCTTCCGTCTGTCATTTTCGGCTAGAAGGGCGCTTGCCGCATCCGCTTCTTTTCTAAAGTAATCAGAGATATCATCGAGTTCTATCGGTCGCAAGACTTGGTAGTCCCCCACTACTTGAAACAAGTCGGAAAACTCCGCGGGGACTTGATTTTCCTTGGGGAGAGCCCCGAGATTCTCTTCAAGTTCCAAAAAGAAAGGTCTGAATTCTGATAGCTTGTTCTGGGACTGCAGGTCTTCCAGTCTTGCGAGCATCAAATGTTCGGACACAAGTCCAATTTTTTCGATCAGCTTGTCTGTTTCCGCCTTTACGAAAAAGGAGGGAACCCAAATGAAATAGTCCTGCATCTTCGATTTCAGTATCAGCCTGTTGAAAATCGCCTTCTCAACGATTAGATTCTCATATCGAAGTTCCTTCATTCCCTCAGCTTGGGATTTAATAAGAGCGAAGTACCGCTGGAAGTCCTTATCTCTTGAAGCCATTTGTTTCCCCATATCCGCCTTGAATAGCAATTCGACTCTTGACCGGCGAATGATCCTGAGAGTTGCATCAATCGCTTTTCGTTCTTCAGTGTTCATCCTGCGAAAGCGCTCTGCTATTGATTGGATCATCGCACTGGAAACCGATCCGAGCTCTGATCGCATTATCTCTTTGAGACGATCCGAATTACTGTTCGTCGCAGCCAGGAAAGCGGTAATGTCGCTTTGAGCAGCGCTAGCAGCTCTCTTTGAGGCAGTTTCAGGAAACCTCTGAGATAGATTGTCGAGGATTCTGGCGAAGACTTCGCTCAAGTTCTGTAATTCCAACGGTCCGATCGGCGAATCGATAAATTCCCCGTATGCGTCAAGGACGGCCGGTATCTCTCTGTTTTTCTCTATTGCAATATGGACAAGCTGTACTGCATCAGGGACGGGCATAAATCAACACTCTCGGAGTTGGGGCGATATGGGAACTAAAGATGACAGAGACTAGGAACTCGAAAGTTCATTCGTGGGAGTGAGACCCAATCAAGCCACTGATAACAAAGTTACACCACTTGGTTTTAAGGGCTTCTGAATTATCTGACTTCATTTCCCTTGTTTAGAAGAGCACGTTAAACAAATGCCATGGGTATGCTCCATTGTCATCTACTGGAAACTCGATTTCGGTTTGCGCAAAACTTCGGGTTCATCCAAACGATGCGCGGCGAGCAGCTAGCTCAATTTGAAGTAAGTATCAATTTTTTGAAGCTTGCTTGCATGGGAGGTTCGATCGCGGTTAGGTCTACGTCGATCAGCTTTGCGATCTGTTTTCTAACATGTCTAATCGCCTCGGGCAGGTTTTCGGATTTCAAGTCTTCCATGTCAAATTTCTCTCTCATTCTGCGAACTATTTCGGTTTCAATTAGTGCCGCGCCAGGGCCAAAGATTGATTGAAGACCTTTAACGAAAGCTTCTGGGTTGACCAAAATTCCTTCGCGCGGTAGGTTGTTCAGGATAGTCATTCTCCAATAGACTGTGTACTTGATGTTTGGACCGAATAGGTTCAGGCCTTCATCTATGCATTCCATGATCTCGTAGTCGTCCACTTGTTATTCACGTTATGACAATGTTTGAATCGTAATTTCTTCTAATACTTTATTGCCGAAATGATGAAAAAGTATCGCATTGCCCATAATAGATCAGTAGTCTGTATCTAAGATCAGCGTATTCTCTGGTCGTTCATATCAAGTGGCAGTTGGTTGTGTACCCATCCGGAAAGTTACCAAAGCTAACATAGATTTCATGTTCGTTCGGCAGATTCCCACAGATCTTCCAGGGCTTTCTTCGTAGAATTAGCAAATGAAGGGTTCCGAAGCCATATAGCTATCGCGTGATTGATCTCATCCGAGAAAGGATCTGGAACGCCTATTATGACGTCATCGGTGTCAGTGATCATCATATCGAAGATTACGTGGTCTGATTTGCGGATTTCTGCATTAGCTTTTTTGGCCCTCTGAACCTCCTCCCGCGTAATCTTAGCAGTTCCAGGCGCTATGATTTTGATTCGCTTTCCGTTCTTCTCACCTGCATACTCTGAAAGAATCGGTATGAAAATTTCCTTCGCTTCGATTGCCCTTTTAGCAACTAGCACGATATCATGAGAATTCTCTACGAGTTCGTTGAATTTATTCGCAATCGAATTTAATCCCTTCAGGATTGATATTTCCCCGGACACCTCTGACTTTGAATAGGAGTTCTCCAATTGAGAAGTCAACTGAGCTTCCGCATCTCGGCGGCGGGCCTGTTCTTGCGAAAACTGAGCTTCAAACTGGGCAGTCCTTCCTCTTAGAGCTTGCTTTGGTGGAATGGAGGAATAGGATTCTTGTTGCTTTACGACAAATCCCTTAGACATCAAGCTTTCTAGCGTGTCATAAATTCTCGGCGCGGGAACATTCGCGGCGCTGGAAAGCTCTTTCGGGGTTTGCCTGCCCCGTTTTATTAGCGTCAAATACGCCTTTGACTCGTAGCTTGACAGCTTGAAATTCTCCTTAAGTGAGATCTCTATTTCCCGCAACAATTTTGGATCTAGCGACAAAGATACCGACACTTTCACACGAAATCGTTCTGTTAATTTCTGTTTCGGTGTTCTTTTCGGATTCGGAAATTTGCTTTCAAAAACAACGAGCACAACGCTAAAAAACGGCGTTCTAAGGAGTTGTGACGTAAAATTCTGAAATGCCGACACTTGTGCCAAAGAAAATCTTTCTCACCAAAGGCGTGGGGAGACACAAAGAGCGCCTTGCGAGTTTTGAGCTTGCCCTTCGAGACGCTGGAATCGAGGCATACAACCTTGTGACCGTTTCGAGCATTTTTCCTCCCAAATGCAAAGTTGTCTCAAAAAAAGAAGGAGTCCAGGAGCTTTTGCCAGGTCAGATTCTTTTCCTTGTCATGAGCAGAATTGCGACAAACGAACCTAACCGACTAATTGCAGCGTCTGTCGGCCTTGCGATACCCCAGGATCGAAACACATACGGATACTTATCTGAACATGAAGACTACGGTGAAACTGAGGAAAAAGCAGGGGACTATGCAGAAGATCTGGCAGCCTCCATGCTCGCATCGACCCTTGGAATACCCTTCACGCCTGACCAAAGTTACGACGAGAAAAAGCAGCTCTGGAAGATTTCCGGAAAAATCGTCAAGACCACCCACATCACCCAGTCCGCCGAAGGGGACAAAAACGGTCTCTGGACGACGGTTATTGCGGCAGCGGTCCTGCTTACCTGAAACTTGTTGATAGAAACTGTCTAAAGTTTCGAAGAAAGCCTCGCAGTTCACCGAATCAGTCATAAGAGACATGACTCGGCTCGCGGCCAAACACGACGCCGTTAACTTGGCGCAGGGATTCCCAGACTTTGCCTGTCCGAAAGAACTGAAAGATGCTGCTGCGAAGGCCATAGATGAAGATTTCAACCAGTATTCTGTCACGTGGGGAGCCCCGATACTGCGAGAGGCGATTGCGAAAAAGGCTAGAATATACAACAAGATAGAAGCTGATGGCGATAAGAACGTCGTAGTCACCTGCGGTACGACCGAAGCCATGGTCTGCGCCCAGCTTGCTATTTTGGATCCCGGTGATGAATTGATAGTACTCGATCCTCACTACGAGAATTACGTCCCCGACGCAATTATTTCCGGCGCAAAGCCAAGATACCTAGAGCTTGCTCAAGAGAATGAGTTCGCGCTCGACGAAGAGGAGATCAAACGGGCGTTCAACTCGAAAACCCGCGGCATAGTGCTGAACACTCCCCTCAATCCGACGGGCAAAGTGTTTGAGAAAAAAGAGCTCAAATTGATCGCCGACCTCTGCAATGATTACGATGCTGTTTGTTTCTCGGATGAGATATACGAGTATATTCTGTACGACGGAGCAAAACATGTTAGCATTGGAAGCCTCCCCTCGATGCGCGAGCGAACTGTCACCATAAGTGGGTTTTCAAAAACTTACAGCGTAACGGGTTGGCGAGTAGGCTACGCCACTGCATCGGTTCGATTGACGAACGCAATAAAGAAAGTACACGATTTTGTCACGGTCGGAGCACCACACCCGCTCCAGATTGCTTGCGCAAAGGCGCTATCACTACCTGATTCGTACTACGAAAGACTTAGATCTGACTATGATCAGAGGCGCATGACGCTTCTATCCTCTCTCGAGGAGGTGGGACTCCGTTGCATCAAACCGAGAGGAGCGTACTACATATGGTCCGATTTCAGCGGTCTCGACAGCAAATCCACCGACACAGAATTTGCAATGAGAATGTTGAAGCGGAATCGCGTAGCGGCTGTCCCGGGTTCTTCGTTCTTTCAGGGAGGCAGGGGAAGCAAGAATATTCGGTTCACATTCTCAAAGAAAATTGAGACAATCGAAGAGGCTTGCTTGAGATTGAAGAGTCTTCAAAGATAGAAGCAGTTCCGATGAAATAGAGTCAGGCTCCTAAGCAGTACTCCAGCAAAACTTCTATAGGCGATTTAGGCGCTATCATACCATCTGGGACATATGGGAGGTTTGTCGGTGAAAGGAGCGAACAAGTCTTGGTTGCTCTGGGGAGTGCCATTCGCATACATCGTATATTCATTTGTCGGCGATGTTCCTTCTTTGACAAATTACGCCATATTTTCGATCAACCTCTCATCGCTATTTTTCGTAGTTGTGTATCTTTATCATTCATTTCGCAACTTGGGAGTAAAGACTGGGGCAAAATACCTTTTGATAACGACAGTTCTTGGTTATTCATTCGAATATCTGTTCATCACTACGGGGTTGATCGGCAAGTACTCCTACTCGAACGTCCTAGCTCCATTCCTCGGTCCGGTTCCTATCTTCATCCCTCTAGAGTGGGCTGCGTTGAGCTATTTCTGCATGGTCGCGACTGATAATTACGTATTTTCAGCAGGGTTAATGGTACTGTTGGACATGTCGTTTGATCCGAAATTCTCCCAGAGCTTGTGGCATTGGGCGACTCCGGGACAATACTACGGCGTTCCGGTGACAAACTTTGTGGGATGGTTTGTTACCTCTCTCACGATCTACGGAGTTTTCTATCTAGTAACCAGGAGAAAGGCGCGCTCTTCCAGGGAAGCTATCGTATTCTATCTGTTGCTGGCAATCTCAGACGGGGCGCTGCTCGATCTGAATCTGAAGATGTACTCCTTGGATGCAATATCCATAGTACTCTTTTGCTCGGCAACTTTGCTCGTGTACATGTATTCCCGCCGGATTCAACGAATGAGTAGTAGCACGATAGCACCGAAATCGACCATTAGTCCGGTCCAAGACGGCCAAACTCCCGGAATCAAGCCGTCATAGACTACCCTTCTCGATCGAGCAAACGAATGCGCCTGCGCATACGCTCGCAAGAAAGAGTTTTGCAATAGTAACTGTATTATCGGGGAGTTTTTTGAATCATAAAACATCCTGAAAATCAGCTTAGCGGCAGACAGGTTTCGAATTTATTGCCAAAGAACACCAAAAAAATTCTCGTAGATGAGGAAGAGGAGTTAGTCGAGATTTCTACTATAGTCAAGGTTGTTTCAAGACAGGTGCTAGACTCAAGGGGAAATCCCACTGTCGAGACGGATATTTGGCTGAGGAAAGGCGCGACAGGGCGCGGAACCGTTCCATCCGGAGCCTCGACCGGAGTTCACGAGTCCCTCGAACTTCGAGATGACAAGAAAACAGTGTACGGAGGAAAGAGCGTTCTCAGAGCTGTTGCAAATGTAAACAAACAGATTGGTCCGAAAATACTAGGACGCTCTGCCAAGGATCAGAACGATCTAGATACACTCATGCTCAAGCTTGATGGGTCCAGAAATAAATCCAATTTGGGGGCAAACGCGATCCTTTCAGTTTCGATGGCCGTTGCACGAGCAGCCGCAGCTTCCGAGAACCAGCCGCTTTTTCGCTACCTTAACAAAAGGAAGGACTACAAACTTCCCATCCCAATGATGAACGTTATCAACGGAGGCAAGCACGCCGGAAATAATTTGGCCGTCCAAGAGTTCTTGATCGAACCTGTCGGCGGGAAAAACTACTCGGAAAGTCTAAGGTATGGCGTGGAAGTGTACCACGCGCTAAAGAGCGTCCTCAATGAAAAATACGGTCAAACTTCGACGAACGTTGGCGACGAAGGAGGTTACTCGCCGCCACTTGACAAGACCGCGGAGGCACTGGATGCCATAATGAACGCGATCTCTAACGCGGGCTATGACGAGTCTCAAATCAAGCTGGGACTGGACGCGGCGTCTTCAAGCTTTTACGATCCAAAGACAATGTCCTATCGAATAGATGGAAAGACTTTGACGAGCGCCGAATTGGGGGACTATTACGACAATTTGGTGAACACTTACCCGATTTTGTCTCTCGAAGATCCATTCTCCGAAGATTCGTTTGAGGAATTTGCGAAGATCACTGCGAGACTTGGAAGGAAGGTGAAGATAATCGGGGATGACTTATACGTGACAAACCCAGAGAGGCTTGCAAAGGGTATTGAGATGAAAGCTACCAATGCAATTTTGATAAAACTCAATCAGATAGGGACTGTCTCCGAGACACTAGAAGCCATTCGCATGGCGAAGACGGCAAAGTTCGCGATAGCTGTATCGCACAGATCTGGAGAGACGGAAGACACGTTTATAGCTCATCTCGCCACCGCGGTGGGCAGCCATTTTATTAAGGCTGGCGCTCCGGCAAGAGGAGAAAGAACTGCAAAGTACAACGAACTCTTGAGAATATCTGAAGAATTGGGATCTGAAGCAAGCTATGCTGGATCCAGTTTCACTTGAATTTTGATCAATCCAAAGCATACTCCATCTGGATTGCGTTCTGGCCTCTTCCATAGTAGTTCTTGATCGTTCCAACCCTGATGAAGCCAAATTTCGAATAAAGTTCAAGTCCTGCCAAATTATTCACTGCAACCTGAAGGGAAATTCGAATCGACTGATTTCTGGTAGCGATGGACACCGCGTCTTCGAGTAATTTTGTCCCAAGTTTCTTTCTCTTGAAATCGGGGTGAACGGCAAGGGAAGCGAGAATCATCGTACGCTTGTCCTTCTTTAGAGGCAGGATGATGCAGTAGCCTACTACATTACCTCTAGTCTCTGAGACGCGAAAGCCCTCAGGAAATCTTTGCAAGAAAGTTTTGAAAAGCGACTGCGGATAAGGATCGTCAAACGACAATTTCTCTATTGCAAGCACTTTAGGTATGTCCACCGTTGCGCAGTCTCTAATCTGAAATTCCAAAGATCGTCGTCTCGACTTGAATGAAAGTGATTCTAACTCTTTCGCTGATCCAGTAAAGCTCTTTCGAAAAGAATGGAAAGGTTATTAGGACATTTACCATAGGAACTATTTTGAAAAGCTGCTTGAAAGTTCCTCGTTTGCTTCTTTCGTCCTCTACGATTGTATTTGTTATCAGCATTGCACTTTCAATTTACTTCAGCTCTCTTTTCATTTTCGTTTTCCTTCCTTTCGGCATAGGCTGGATTTTTTCAAGAAGGAATGATGACCGTAAGAGAAGGCAGGAATCACGGATTTGACCTCTTTGGAAGTCAAGCCGGAGCCTGATGCAACAAAGAGGATGATGCAACTCTCTCAACTTACCGTGACAAACAAAACAGCTCCAATTTGTGTCAAAGTCTCCTCAGTCGGCCAATCCCAAAGATCCAGGAATGGCTGGGCTTATAGGAGAATGAACATCGAAGACAGATCGATGTCTGCTGAAGCGCTAATATCTGAAGAAAAGTATGGAGAATGGAAATTTAAGAAGGGGGACTACATTATTTGCGACGTTCGGAGCAACGGCGTCGGGAGCGATGGGAAACTGTCGGTCTTCTTCAATGATTTTCTTGAGCCGTTCGACACCGCGAGGCTATTGTTTGAAATGAGCGAAGAACTCTACGACCTAAAGTCAAGGTCTGGGGAGCACATGAAGTCCAGCCAGACCGTCTACCAGATTTCCGCGAGAGAGGCTAAATCGCTTCTGGAGCTGATAAAGCTCTGGACGAGCGAGCGTAGCCCCCAACACTACACGAAGTGGTGCCAGATGCATCAAATAGTGGCCACAAACCTATACTATATGGGGCTGGTCAAGCGAACAGGCTCAATGTCAGGCTATTATTACCCGACCGAAGAGGCTCTGGAGTTCTTTGAAGGCAAGAAGAATATACCTAAGAAGAAGGTCTTTCTGCGGGACAAGGACGGCAAGCATGTTCTAGCCTCAGACGGCGGCGAAAGCAAGTCGTTTTCTGATTACCTTGGCGACTATGCTGATAGGGAATCCGCTATGGAAGAGTACAAAGAGGCCCTCGCAACCTACCGAACCAAAATTAAGTCGGGCTCGGGTTAGGCTTGACCTAAATAAGGAACGCTAGTCCTGTCTTTCGCGCTCTGCAAAAGCCTCTTAATCACGAACAAACAACGCTTATTTAGCAACCATTCCCTCCCACTGGAGTGAAGCACTAATGGTTTCAGACACTGATATGGAAATGCCGAGTGAAAGTACCGAAGAGGAAGAAGCTCCAGCGCATGCGGAGATGGAGGAGAAAACTACCGAAACAACTCCTGAGGAATCTATGCAAGCGCCAAAGACAAAGTCGAAGACTGGAGGTCGGAGGGCTGCACTCCGGATTCTAAGGGAGAGCGTTGATGATTTGGGAAAGGACCTCTCTAGCTTCAGAAAGAACCACGAAGTTTCTTCAAAGAAACTTGAGAAGCAAGTTGCGTCTCTTCGAAGTGAAGTCGCGGCTTTGAAGAGTCACATTACGAAAGAAGGCGTTCATGCGAGAGCAAAGCAGGAAGCTTTACTGACTAAAATTCTTGCAAAGGTCAATGCTCCAAAAGCAGCTGCCGCCCCCAAGAAAAAGGCCAAGAAGAAAGGAAGCAAGTAAAACCTCTTCCAGATTCAGCCAAATCTCGTATATACTTCGCAGCCCCAATCTTAGGGCTGTCGAAGCTTTATGCGTACAACGAGGCCTGGCCCGAACAGGTCTAGTTCACTATTGAAGGTTTTCCTTCTCTTTTTTCTCATCGTAATTTTTGTATTAACGCAGTATCTCTCACCGAACAATTCCAAATATGTGACGGTCTTTGCTCAGGGAAGTACAGGCAAAGAAGTAGTTGTCATAAACCTCGATGTCACCATTGACCAAGGTTCGAGCAGTCTTGTCTCCAGAGCGATTTCAAGAGCCCAGACGGATCACGCCTCTGCGGTAATAATCGACATGAACACGCCGGGCGGTTTGCTTGAGGACATGCTATCCATCGTTTATTCTGTCTCGAACTCTACCGCCGACGGGATTCCAGTGTATACGTATGTCGGAAACGACTCACTCGCCGCTTCTGCGGGAAGCTACATCGCGATGGCTACGCAGGAAATTTTCATGGGTCCCGGATCTCAAATCGGTCCTTCCACACCCATAGTTGAAGGTGGCACCGCGCTTGAACAAAATCACACCGAGGACGGAATGCTCAGTTTGATGGTATCACTTGCTCAGCAGCACGGACGAAACGTCACTGCGGCAAACCAGATGGTGCTATACGATATTGCGTATCCGTACGAACAGGCGCTCGCTTACCATGTGGCGGACAACAGTTCTAACAGTTTAGGGCAGACTCTTCAGATGCTGGGTCTGTCTGGGGCGAGCATTGTCACAATCAGCGAGAATCCTACCGAGCAGCTTTTGAGCTTCCTCTCAAACGCGACCGTAGACGGCGTTGTCCTCCTGATTGGAATCATCGCAGTGGCTCTCGATTTCCTTCATCCGACGTACATTCTCTCGGTAGCGGGAATAGTTCTAATTGCTCTCGGTTTAATCGGCGCAGAGGTTATCCAGAGCGGCGGTAATGCTGACGCGTTGTCAGTTCCTCTAGTTTTGTTTGGCGCTGCCGGTGCGCTAATTGTGCTTGAGGTAAAGACCGGCCATGGTTTCTTCCTATTCGGCGGAGTTCTCGTTGGAGTGCTCGCCACATATTTGATCACGTTCGAAGTGCCCTATTCGCCCTCTCCCTTTGGGGCAGTGCAGGACGTTGAGCTCGGCATATTGATTGTGGTTGGCGCTTTGCTGGCCGTTTACGCGAGATGGGTCGGTGCATCCCTTCGAAAAAAACCGGTAACTGGTTCAGAATCAATCATCGGCAAAACAGGAGTTGTAACTGCGGATCTTTCCCCTTCAGGTGAAATTTCCGTTGATGGCATTATCTGGAATGCAAAATACCCCAAAGACCCGAACCAGAAAATCAGGAAGGGCGAAACGGTAAAAATCGTTTCAAGAACCGGCCTGACATTGGAGGTCGAACCGGAACCCATAAAGCAAAAACCTCAGAGTGCTAATTGAGGCAATCTTAGTTTTGGCAACAGGAGGAGCGGACATCGCCAGTTTGGCGGTAACACTGTTCATCGTAATCGTGATTCTTGCACTCATACTTTCAGGCGTGAAGATATTGAAAGAGTGGGAGAGAGCCCCGATGCTCACTTTGGGCCGCTACAAAGGTCTCAAGGGCCCTGGACTGATTTACGTCCCGCCGTTTGTCAGCAAAATCCCGTACATAATTTCTACGAGACTTCAGGTGACTTCTTTCAGGACCGAGCAGACTCTGACTCGGGACAACGTTCCGGTCAATGTGGATGCTGTAATGTACTTCCAGCCGGTCGATGTGCAGAAATCTGTTTTGAACGCCGAAAATTACAACACCGCAACACAGCTAGCGGCGCAGACCACGCTCAGGGAGACTATAGGAGGCGTGAGCTTCGACGATCTGCTTTACGAAAGAGAAAAGATAGGTGCCTCAGCTAGGACGATCATCGATTCAAAGACCGAGGCGTGGGGTGTCAAGGTTACCGCAGTGGAAATCAGGGACATTGCGATTCCGCCGTCACTTCAGGAAGCTATGTCAAGGCAAGCTCAGGCAGAGAGGGAGAGGAGAGCAAGAGTCACCCTCGCCGAGGCCGAGTTTCAAGCTGCCCAAAAAATGGTTGATGCGGCAAACCTGTATTCTGCAAACCCAAGGGCTATGGAGCTGAGGTGGATGAACATTCTGTACGAGCTAGGTCTTCAAGGAAGGGGAACGCTGATGCTGGTACCAACAAACATGCCAGTCGCTGGAAGCGGGACTATCATTCCACCGTACGGCATAATGGGTGTGAAGGATATTCATGACGCATCGTCAGCTCAAAAGTCGGCGTCTCCAGCGCCGACTCAAGCTCAGACTACGCAGTAGAGTACGCGAAGGAATTTCGTTCTCCGCTTCTGTGGAGAGTCCCCTTCTCGAAGAGTATTCCCAGTGCCTGGCTTACCTTTCGGCTGGTGAACTTCTTTCCCGAGAGTTTCGCAAGCTCGTCAACAGTATCTCCCGTGCTTTTAGGGCTGGCGAAGAAACCAACTGGTAACAGGTGAGTTTCAATGGCGCCCAAGACAAGTGTGGTTTCACCCTTTCCCTTTCTTGCAGAAACCTTTGTGTTTTTCTTTGACTTTGCGTATTTAGACTGGATTTTCTCATCCAGATGCTTCAGCTCGGCCAGAACTTCTTCGAGATCCTCCGCCCTTTTGCTCTCGGCGGAGATAGTGCCGAACTTTGTCTTGTAAGAAACAGTGTACTTCAAAGACATCCACTTTTTGAGAAATTTGTTCTCGGTAATTAGTTAAATCTATACTAACATCTAATGCGTTACATGCTCTACGAGCAATTTGTCCCGTGGTCTTTTTCGTCGAGCGCTTGCAAAACTCGCTCCGGCGTGATTGGAAAATCGTTAATCCATGCACCGATAGCGTCGTGTATCGCATTTCTCACGGAGACTCCAACGGGCATGAGCGCAGCTTCTCCGGCACTCTTTGCCCCGTATGGCCCGTCCGAGAAGTGACTTTCTACGATGATTGTCTCAACAACGGGCGCGTCAACAGCCGAGAGCATCTTGTAATTTGTTGGATTGGGGTTACGAATTCTGCCAGACTCGATTACAAGCGTCTCTCCCAGCAATGCGCTGAGGCCCATTGCTATTGAGCCAATCATCTGTCCCCTGACGAGCAGTGGGTTGACGGCTTTCCCGACATCCATGGCCGCAATTATCTTGTTGACCTTAACTTGTCCCGTTTCGGTGTTTACAGAGACATACGCAATATCCGCCGCGGATGTATGATACGGAGCTAGCGAGCCTTCGACCAATTTTCCCGTCGCCTTGTCGAACTTTGGCGTAGATTCGTTGACAGTGCCATAACCTGCCAGATCATTTCCGCTTTTGACATAATCCAAAGAACCTGAGAAAACATTTAGCTTAGTGAATAGCTCGGAAATTTTGATTTTTCTAGAGGGATCAGTGCGGCATATCGCCAATCCCCCGCCCACTATGATGTCTTCTGGAGCGCACTGCAAGAACGATCGCGCCTCCTGCGCGATACGGCGTCTCGCGTCCTGACAAGCTGCGATTACTGCGTTCCCCACGTGAACAAGTTGTCGCTCCGCCGACGCCCCAAAGGCGATTCCCGTCTGCGAGCTGGATGTTTGCGCAAAGGGCATCATGATCACGTCATCGGGTGAAATTCCAAACTCCGAGGCAACGAGCTGCGACATCCCCGTGAGTGTACCCTGCCCGTTTTCTGTCAGATCTACCCAGACCTCCACCTTGCCACTGGCGCGCAGTCGCACCATGGCCTGGTATGCGCCGCCCACAATGCCCGAGCGTATTCCCAAGCCGTACCCCTTACCGTGCTTCCACGCATCACCGACAAACCTCGTAGGTCCAGGATTGACCGTGTGAAGCGCCGCCTTTCCGATCTCTCGCAGGCAGGTCTCCTGCTCAACGCTCTCAAGAATATTGCCTTGCGAATTGCGATCGCCGTTGCGGTAGACGTTGGCTAACCTGAATTCGAGCGGATCCATTCCGAGACGATGAGCGATTATCTCAGCCTGTCCGTCGCTTGCCCAAGCGAGCTGGGTGTTCAGCGGAGCTCGCTTCGAAGTTCCAGTCGCGGTGTTTGTGTAGACACGATATACGTCTAGGTTGAAATTTAGAATCTTGTAATCTAAAAGCCAAGAGCGTGACGTGTTGAACCTGACGAGATCATTCCCGCTCCACCCATACGCGCCTCCGTTGAGCAAACATTTGATTTGACGGCCGATTATTTTTCCTTCCTTCGTAACAGCGTCCTTTATGTAAAATATCGATGGATGGAGAACGGCAGTCGCCGTTGTGGTTTCTTCTCTGGTTAGCGAGAGCTTTACAGGCCGGTTTGATTTTAGAGCAAGCATAGCGCAAACCGCACCAACGTGGTTTTCTTCCTTGCTGCCGAACCATCCGCCCAGAAGCAAGACGTGCGCCCTAACCATCGCAGGATCGATGTTGAGCTGATTTGCTACCTCGCTCTGTATTTTGTGTGCGCCCGAGCTCGTTCCCCAGATCGTCACTCCCCCGTCCGGGTCTGGTTGAACGACATACGTGAGAGGCTCCATCTGAAAGTGAGCTTCGGGTTCGGTGGTATACTTGTTCTCGAAGATGTAGTCAGCTTCTTCAACGGCCCTTTCGAAGCTTCCGGTCCTCACTCTGACGTGAGCACCGACGTTCGGGAGTTCGGTTTGCTCTCCTTCATGGATTATCACCGAAGGAGTTTTGTCCGACATTGCGAGCTCTGTATCGAATACCGCCGGAAGCTCCTCGTACTCAATGATGATCTTTGACGCTGCAATCTCGGCGGTCAGTGGATCGACAGCCGCAACTGCTACGACCGACTGGTTGTGGTACAGCACTTCATTACGCGCGAGCGGAGGATGCAAACCGGGGCGTGTCGGGTCTAACGGGGGAAAGTCATTTCCGGTGATGAGAGCTCTCACGCCAGGAATTTTCCTTGCGGCAGAAGTATCAATTCGGATAATCCTTGCGTGAGGGAAAGGCGATCTCTTGATCTTTCCGTAAAGCATTCTGGGGAGCTTGAAATCGCGAGTGTAGACACAGTTACCAGTACTTTTCAATTTGGCATCGATTCGCGGGATGGGCTTGCCCACGGATATTTCCGGCGTAGCCTCAATCTCATGCTGCTGGAGCACTCTCTGCTCTGCGATCAACTGGTCGCGATCTCGCTGGATTCTATTTATTTTTATTGTGAATTCGAGGCTAGAATGAGACGAGTCCCACGCGCCTCACGTTGGGAAAAAGCAAACAGCGAGGAGAGCTAATCTCATGAAGTAATTTGAATTTTTGTTTCCGTCGAAGAATGCTGTAGCAAAAGGCCTAGGAAAGTTGACTAGGTTAGTATTCACGCCTGACGCGAACCCATGTTCGAATAGCCGGCTTGGACTCTACCCGCCACAGGATAATCTTCGGCAATTGCACCGATATGCACGAGCTGGCTAGAGAGTCGATTGATCTCACCGTGACATCGCCGCCGTATTACAACGCGCCTTTTGATTATCCAGGAATGTACAGAGATTATGATGAATACCTCGGAATGCTGTCCAAAGTCGCCGACGAACTTTACAGGGTCACTTCTGAGGGCAGAATAGTCTGCTTTGTGATAGATGACATGTTGGTCGACGGAGAAAAATTGCCCATCGTCGCCGATGCGACTACTATCATGAGACAGACTGGCTTCAGGTACAGGGATAGGTTAGTATGGGTAAAGCCGAAGGGGTATTCCAGGATAAGCAGGAGATCGGGGGTCGTAATACAGCATCCCTACCCCATGTACTTCTACCCCGACAACATCCAAGAGAGCGTGGTTATCTTCCAGAAGGGCAGATTCGATTACGGCAAAATCAAAGAAATGAGCCAGGCGAGGCTCGAACGATCCAGGATCGATAGCAAAGCCCTAAATGAAAACGAATGGAATCTCACGGTGTGGCAGATCACAAACGTTCTTCCGACTAACAATCCGTTGGAGAAGGGGATCGCCGCCTATCCTGAGGAGTTAGCGTCGCGTATCGTCCAGTTGTTTTCTTTCGCCGGCGACATTGTCCTAGATCCTTTCCTCGGATCTGGCACCACCAGCAAAACCGCAGCGGTGCATGGGAGAAACTCTGTGGGATACGAGCTCAACTATTCACTGAAAGATAGGATACTTGCAAAGGTCTCTTCGGTCGGCCAAACAAAAATTGAGACCGAAAAAAGACACGACTGCATAGAGCCCGTACTCGTGGAAGGTCCCCCACGTAGTCCTCGCCAGAGCCTCAGGTAACCTACTCTTTTACCAGAATCTCTACTCGATACTTTGCTTTGCTTTTGAACTTCTCGGCGTCTGCAACAGTTCCCACTATCGCGCCATAGTGCATGGGTATCGCGACCTTTGGCTTGATCTTTGAGACTGCCTCGACCGCTTCGTCGGGAGTCATGACGTAAGTCCCTGAGACGGGCACGAAAGCGACGTCCGGAGAAAGATTTTCCATTTCGGGAATCACGTCGCTGTCTCCCGTATGGTAAAGACTAACTCCAGATTTCGTCTTCACAAGGTAACCCACCTTGCCCTCCCGCTTTGGATGAAACGGCTTTCCGGGCTCCCTAAACTTGTTGGTATTGTAAGCAGGTATAGCCTTGACTTCAAACCCGCCAACCTTGACGGTGTCGCCGGGCTTTACTGTCTTGATCTCCTTTGGAGATACTTTGGCGAGCTCGGAGCCGCATGACGCTGGCGCCACCACAATCGAGCTCGGTTTCACGACCTTTTTCAAATCGTCAGAGTTGCAGTGATCGAAGTGCTCGTGTGATATCAAAACGTAATCTGCCTTTAGATCGCGATCGAGTTTGAAAGGATCTATGACGAGAGTCTCTTCGCCGTCCTCAATCTTGAATCCGTCGTGGCCGAGCCAGGTAACCTTCATGCCTTTGTAGTTGTACAAAATAACCTCGCGGTAGAAATCCTTCAAGGTTTGCAAAAAGTCTTTCTGGGTTGATTAGCCCTAAACTATACATACAAAAGCTTTGGAATTTGTCCACAAAGAAAGAAATTGCAGTCATCTTCCCCCTCTGAAGATAAGTCTGACGAGTCCTACCTTGGCGCCCTTGCTTCATTGGGTCTGTCTCAGTACGAAAGTAAGTGTTTTCTCGCCGCGCTACAAACCGGTCCGGCGACGATAAATCAAATAGGAATAGTCGCAGGGGTTCCTCGAACCAAAGTCTATGGGGCAGTTAGAAAACTGGTCGAACGAGGTCTTATGGATCAGACCGAAGACGACTCGAAGATATTTTTCGCCCGCTCGCCGAAAGACGTCTTGATACCTCTTCTGGACAAGGAGCAGAAGCGGATAAAGCAAGGAATCGACGCGCTGACCGAGCTTGAAGTCATGCACCAATCGATGGACTTACTAAAACGCGTTGAAACCCTGAGATCGAGAGTGAAAGTGTTTCGATACCACCCGAGATCCATGGTTACTCGAAAGATGAAGGAGCTTTTCAGCAACTGCAAAAAGAAAGTTGTCATTCTTACGACCGCCAATGGCCTGATCAGACTGTCGAAAATGTCCGACATTCTTTTTGAGCGTTCCAGACTCGGGATGACGATGCAGGTTTTCAGCTCGACCCGTGACGAGCCAGTATTCGCCACTGCAGTTCAAAATTTGAATGAGATCGAAAACTCCACGATTTCGTTTCTGCCATCGGCGGCTGCCCTAGAGGTCATCGCCGTGGACGGGCAGTACGTCCTGTTTTGCGACCTCAGGCCCGATGACCTGCGAGATGAAGGAGAGGACGTTGGGTTTCTCATGCATAGCCCAGAGCTTGCGGAGATGATGGAAAGCTTGGTCAGTGTGATAGCTATGATACACGGCGAGTTATCGAGGTCTAAAGCGGTCAAGGAAGCGCCGCCGCAATAACCGCGCGACCATGTTAAGCGGTAGGGCCTAACTAATGGCGCGAAGAATAATTGTCGGGATTTCTGGGGCGAGCGGCGTAATTTACGGTGTGCGCCTCTTGGAAGTTCTGAAAGAGTTAGGCGTAGAGACGCATCTCGTAATGTCGCCAGCCGCGAAGGTGACGATAGTAGCCGAAACTAAATACTCTGTCGAATCCGTCGAGAAAATGGCGTCAAAGGTCTACAAATTCAGCGACATCGCGGCTACGATATCCTCGGGTTCATTTTCAACTGACGGAATGGTCGTAATTCCCTGCAGCATGCACACTCTCGGAGCTCTGGCTTCAGGAGTGGCGGAGAGCCTTCTCACAAGGGCGGCCGAAGTTACCATGAAGGAAAGACGGACTTTAATCATCGTTCCTAGAGAGACGCCGTTGACTCTGATTCACATCGAGAACATGGCTCGACTCGCACAAGCCGGAGCCATAATCGTGCCAGCGATGCCGGCTTTTTACTCGCGGCCAAAGACAATCGAAGACATCGTCAATCATCTTGTCGGCAAAGTGTTGGACCTCCTCAAGCTCGAACATAGCCTCTTCAAGAGATGGGAGGGCATCTCGCTGAGCGGATAGAATGTTTTGCCACTTTCAGACCTGAAGCTTGATATTATCTCCTGGTTCAGATGGCGACGGTACAGAAAGGAGTTCCCTATTTTTCTTGAACTCCTAAAGCCTCAGAAAGATGACGTTATTCTGGATGTCGGCGCGGGCACTGGAATAATTGCGAGCAAAGTATGTGCTCTCTGCGACGAGGTTTTCGCACTGGAACCCGCGGCAGAGAGAGTAGAGTACATCAAAAGAAAATTTCCGGAGGTCAAGGCGTTTCAGGGGCTTTCGGAAAATATCCATTTCCCGGATTCTTACTTCACGAAAGTCTATGTCGTAAACGCTTTCCATCACTTTGGGAATCAGGAGTCGGCAATTTCCGAGTTTGGCAGGATATTGAAGCCAGGCGGTCTCGTTTTGGTACAGGACATGAATCCTGAAGTCAGCGTGGCAAAAATGGAAAGGAGGTTATCAAAGCCCAACTTCAAGACGGCCGAGGAGATGGGGAAAAGCCTCGAGGCTGGTAATTTCACGATTCTGCGCTTGGAAAAGACTGAACGTGGATATTTTGTCTTGTGTCAGAAATCCTAGGCCCAACTGTCCGCATCCACATCTCTGGGGACGAGATTTATCATGTAGCGGTCGATGCTGTCCACGTCGTTATCGATCCTTTCTATCGCCACCTTGCGGAATTTGTTGAAAATATCTTTGAGAGCCTCTTCGTTGAGCCCGTTGGCAACCTGAGGATTTGTCAAGAGCGAACTCCATCCAATGTTTGACTGTTTCATGAACTGGATGCATTCCATGATCGAACTTACGTAGTCAAGCCTATCTCTTGGCTCTGCCTTTGCGAGGTCACTTCTCAAGTTCAAGATAGCGTCACGAATTTTTACAATGTCCTTGTTCCAGTCGCTCATTCAATTCGCCTGTTCAGAATTCGCGGCGGTTTGCTGGATATATTGATTACACCTCGCAAGATTTTAATCTCAATTAGGCAAGGATGATACCATCTTGAGCGAAGCGCTAATCTCGAAAGTCCCGATTATTGGCGAGGGAAAGGAGCAGTGGCTAGTAGATCAAAAGTACAGTTGCGTACGCTGTCGCAGGTCCTATAATTCTCAAAAAGAATTAATGCGCCACTACGATGCGACAAGGCACGACAAATACTCCGCTTGGAAATAAAGCCACGAATCGTCTGATTACTGACTGGAATATCCTAAATAGCTGGAATTTCCAAAATCAAATTAGATGTTACCGTCGATAGACGAAATCAAGAAGCGGCGCGTAAAGCTTGGCCTGAGCCAGCGTAAATTCGCGTCGTACCTCGGAGTCAGCCAGTCGACCGTAACGAAAATCGAGAACAGAAAACTTTCTCCCAGCTACGAGCTTGTCAAGAAAGCCTTTGACATCCTGGACTCCTTCGGCAGCCCGCAGATAGGTCTCGCCGGCGATATTTCAGTAAAAAAAGTGATAAGCGTCCAAGACGACGATCTGATCTCGAAGGCTGTGCAGATACTGCAGCAGCACGGGTTTAAGCAGCTCCCGGTGAAGAATAAGGAGAACCACTGGGTGGGAAGCGTCTCCGAGCGGAGCATTTCCAATAGGTTGCTGAAAGTTACAAACCCAAAGCTCCTTCTTTCAAGGGAAGTCTCCGAGGTTATGGACGAGGCGTTTCCGCTGGTCGCGGAAGATACGCCGATCACTGTGACGATTCCACTTCTCCAACACTTTCAGGCGATCCTGGTTTCAAGGAAGGGACAGGTCACCGGCATCATTACGAATGCAGACCTCGTGAAGATGCTTTCTTCCGAAAAGACCAAGTGAAGGCCGATTCACTCAAATACGGAAAAAGAGTTGCTTAGCTCAATGTGCGCCGAACTCATCTACACCGTTGACGAGTCTGGAAACCTCCGCGACCTGGAACCGCGGGAGTATCTTCACTTGTCCCGCACATCCAAAAGGCACGCAGCGGTCATCGGTATGATAAGGCGAAACGATGGGAAATTTCTAGTCCAGTGGAGGGCTACGAACAAGCTCGGCGGAAACAGGCTGGATGTCTCGGCGACAACGCACGTGCGCAAGGGGGAAACTTATGAAAGTGCTCTCCAGCGATCGCTCGAGAACGAACTCGGGATTAGGACACAAGTTCCTCTAATGCATTCCTTCGACTTTCGATACGAAGAAGAGCTCGGCGACCACAGGGAAAACGAATATTGCAAGGTTTACTACTGCGAGTACGACGACGCGCTAAAGCCAAATCCGGATGAGATTGACTCGGTCGAATTCATGTCTCTGGAAGAGCTGAAGAAATTCGTCGCAGAAAATAGTGCACAGTCGACAAAGTGGCTTCGAGAGACTGTAAAGCTGATGAAAGCCTAAGCCGGTATCATGACTGGTATGGATTCCAGCTGTCTCTTTACGCTTCGGTAAGTCTCAAGTACTCTCAAACCCTTATCCGTGAGGGTGTAGCTCCTCCGCCCATCTAAATCCGTCGAAACAATAATTTTCTCTTGTTCGAGAACTTTCATGACGCTCCTCATTACCGCCCAAGATAGGTTTGAGCGGTACATAATGTGGGTCGGTCTTCCGGAGCCGTCAGCTATCGCCTGCATAATGTCTATCTTTACTTCGAGCTTCGATCTTCTCGGCGCTCCGAGGACGCTTTCTTCAGCCATACACCATCAATCTGTATGTTAGTTCTAGCTGAATATTTTGCTTCTGCCCCTTTGGCCTGAAATCTCGGTAACAAGATTACGCCAAGCATCTTTCTTTCAAAGAACTGAACCTGTACATTCCGATGTGCTCGTCAGACTGCGGTCCCCCTTTCTCTTGAGCGACCCGGCAAGAAAAGATAAATTCACATTCCACGCAGCAAGACTTGAGGTTGTAGTCAAACTCCTCGCGCTTCGACACCAACCCAGAATTTTCGGGTTTCGTTTTAGGTCGGTCACCTTTACACAGGGCAACTAGAAAAATGTAACTGTACTCCGTACGGAGAATTCTTTCGGAAAGCTCCTTTATCGACACTCGATATATCGGTGTCCGATACAGAGTTGTCGGAGCTTTAATGCCCTAACCAACGCGTCCGGTTTGATCACGCCTTGGCGGCCAGTTTTAGCAGCCGAATAATCGTTGCTGCCACCGCAACTTTCATTTCAGCGCGAGGTCTGTTGGTGCTTCGCACGTCCGCTGGGCAGGATTGCAGCGTCAAACTAGTCTATGACAATTCTTGAGCTTCGACGATATAGGGCACATAAATTGGCGACCCCCTAATTGCTGAAATGCTGCGCACCGGACGACTCCGTATGCCTCAAACCGTGCAATCCAAGACGCGCTTATTCGAAGGAATATAGGCAACCCCAGCTGTGTCGAGATTCAGATGGCTCGAATCCGCTCTGTACAGATTGTCTCCGTCGAACTGGGCTTTTTGGCCAGATTCCCTTCGAAAGATTTTAATTTTAGAGTCCTTCAGTCAGATAATTGGTTAAATTGAGAACAATCGAACTGAAAGTTGAAAAACTGACTATTCTTTACCTTTCTTAGACTAGATCAACGCGCAAAGTGAATAAAATGGCAAGATACGTTCTGGTCTCGGATACAACTCTGTCGCATGATTACAAAAACTTCCCGCTCTTGGACTTTCTTCCTAGCGCGCCGTCCTCGCTCCTTCCCGAGTTTATCTACAAATAC
>JASHPO010000024.1 GCA_030038075.1 Nitrososphaerales archaeon
AAAGCGGCAAAGTACCTGCGCCGAAAATTCGTCGGGCTGGACATCGAGCGGGTTTATACCAAACTTTCAAAGTCTCGAATCGGAAATGAAAAATCCCACACGAGACCGCAGCTCGTCGCAAAGTGGGAGAAAATTGTTTCGAAATGAAGATAGTGATGGTCTGCTCCCTCAACGACCCAGCGGGGACAAACATCAAGGAGAGATTACTCGACGCATATCCATTCGAGACTACCAGCGAGTGGTTTGATTCCTCACCGGTGTATTCTTGTATTGACAAATTCATTGTCAGCGCCCGGAAGGACGTCGTCTTCGTCGAAAAACTTGACGAGGCGTTCAGCGACTGCACTTACGTCTTCATTTCGAGGCACCGCGCCGAAAGCGGTAAGCCAAGCCTTACAGCTCATTTTACGGGCAACTTTGGAAACGCGTCTTTTGGCGGAAACTCTCGAGAGATCGCCATGTATTCTCCTCGCCTCCTGAAGAATTACCTGAATGAGCTCATCTCTTTGAGGAAAGAGATTGATTCCTCTTACACGATCACACTCGAGGCAACTCATCACGGACCAACCAGTCTTCACTCGCCTGTGTTGTTCGTGGAGCTGGGTTCCACGGAAAAGAAATGGAAGGACGTGCGAACAGCGAAACAAATTGCAAAGGCGCTGATGAGCTCACTCGATTCCAAAAGCGAATACGCGAAATGCGCGATCGCTATTGGAGGGACTCATTATCCGGAAAAACTAAATAGAATCGTCTTTGATTCTGAGCTTGCGATAGGCACGATTATTCCAAAGTACGCCTTGCAATATTTGGACAAACAAATCCTCGCTCAGATGATATCAAAAAGCGACCAGAAAGTCAACGCGGCTCTGATAGATCGCAAAGGTCTGGGAAAATACAAACAGGCGGTGCTAGATCTTCTGGGAGGAACTGATCTCGAACAGATTTCAATCTGAAAAAAGCTATTCGAACAGCGAGTCAATGAATTCCTCGAGATCAAACGGGATAAGGTCATCATAACTTTGTCCCACTCCAAGGTAGATAATCGGCCTCTGAGTGATAAATGCGATCGAGAGGGCCCCTCCACCCTTCACATCCGCGTCAGCTTTTGTCATTATAGCCGCGTCAAAGTCGGTGAATTTCAAAAACTCCTTCGCTTGCGAAATTGCATCGTTTCCCGCGAGCGAATCCGCGACGAAAATCTTGAGATCGGGCTGCACAACTCTAACTATCTTCGCCATTTCCTCCATCAGGTTCTTGCTGGTCTGGATCCTTCCAGCAGAATCGATCAACACAACGTCAATTCCATGAGCCTCAGCGTAGAGCTGCGCGTCCTTTGAGACCGCTGCAGGATCGGAGCCGTAAGATTGCGCAATCGCCTTGATCTTTAGCCGGTTCGCGTGCTCTGTCAATTGCTCGATGGCTCCTGCTCTATGAGTATCTGCACACGCAACGACGACCGAGAGGTTATTTTTCTGAAGGAGTCTTGCAAATCTGGCCACTGTTGTGGTTTTGCCGGTGCCGTTGATACCCAGGAATAAAATGATGAAAGGCCCAACATGTTCTTTCTTGTTTCGCATCATTTTCGCTCGCATCATCGCTAGGGCATCAACTTTCTTTGTCTTGGAAAATGTTTCACGTATCGCCGCCTTTAGCTCCTCACGGACGAACTTTGATCTGTCCTCAGATCTCGGTATTTTGGTGTCAAGGAGTTTCTTTTTCAAATTCGCGTTAATGCTTTCGATGGCCTCGCTTGCGACATCGCTTTCAATCATTGAGATCTCGAAGTCCCAGAGAAATTTGTCAATGTCCTCTTTCGAGAGAGTAGTGTGGGAGGCTATCTGTGTTAGTGAACCTAGTGCTGACTTTAGCCTCTCAAACAAAGGGCTTCACCCGAAGCAGCGATTAGCTTTGACTAGTAACTTTTTCGAGCAAATTCCTGCCCGCGTCGAGCCGGGATCCGATCTCCCTCCGCTGCTTTTCCAAAGACACCAAAGCTGTCTCTAGTTCTTTTTCACGGGCTAGGAGAAATGTCTTCGCAGAATCAAAATCCTTTTCGATTGCCACGTCGGCGCCCACGCTTAAGATAAGCTTTTTCGATTCCAAATTGCTCGCCGGCAGAAACAAACCGCCGCCAATAGGCAAAAGAAATTCGCCGTTCGGGTTCTGGGCAAGCGCATCTATCGATTGGACCGCCGAGCGAGCTTCCGCAAGGCCCTGCGACGCCGCCTGAATTCTGGAAACGATTTCATTGTAATACGATTCTAGGAGGCGAATCTCTCCCACTAGCTGATTCAGCTGCTGCTCTGCCTGCTCCTGCGTGACCTGACTAGGCGGAGGTTGATTTGGTCTGCTCATTTCTTGCGCCTCTCGGAAAACTTCACAACTCATGATTTATGGCTTGTCAGCCGAAGGCCTTTCCCAGTATCAGTAGTTCCGAACCTCTTGTTCGTGCCCCGACCAGAATTGACTTTGTATTACCGACAAAGCCCGAGCTTACGTACGGGATGCCGCCGTTTACTGTTGCGGGTTCAGGCTCAAACCCCAATAAAGATGCAATAGTAATAATTTCCTGCTCGGTTGCTGCAGGGTGAACCAGCGCTCCCCCATTAGTAGCTGAGATCATCGAGCCCACTTGAATCGAGATGCCGATTCGCATTCTCTTGACAGGAACTCCGAGCGTTCTTTCGACGTCTCTAGCGGACTCTTCGCTGAATACGTCTGAGATTATGGCGCCGGCATCGTTGGCTGCGATTAGATTTCCTACGGACGTAAACCTAGATTCCAGTTTTTGTATATTGAGATCTGTCGAATCTCTGAGGCTGCGAATTTCTTCGTCATCTGTGAGCCGCGATACGATCATACCCTTATTGTTCATTGCAGACAGAGGGCCCAACAGCCGCGAGCCAGCGACCGACGCTTGCACCACCTTCACCCGAAGCAAGCTCCCAAGCCGTTCGGATTTTGTCTCCGCAAGCCCCTTGGGCACGATGCAAAAGTTGTCGTTGGCTCTTAGGAATATTCCAATGTTCGCGCTCCTGTATATGTCAAAAAGATGGATTTCAGCTGGCACTCGACTAATTCTATCTCCAAGAGTACAAAATTATGAATTACTTCAACGCAGAGGAACGATTTGGCCTGAGAGAGCGATATTGGCTTTTTAATTGTTCTGTAATAAGTGCAATACAAACTCGGTGCAATTCATGCGAACAGGATCAGTAGGCAACCGGTCTGCGGATGACATGGTGAAGACTCTCGTCGAGCCAAAGAAAACAATCATTTCTTCGATCAGGAACAGATTACTCGCCGACGGATTTTCAGAGGAGGTGGAGTACGATGCAATAAACATCGAACCCGTTCTCATTTACTTGAAATCTGAAAAACAGCAGGTGTTTGTGCGTCACAAGTGGGAATTGGCCGCACTCGTGCCGATACCATCTGATAAAGATCGAGAAAGTATTTTTTCGAATATCAGAGAGTTGGATCCTCAAAGGTACGAATACATCGATGAGGAAGAGAATAAATGGCTAAAGTTTGAGCTTCCGATTGATCAAGACGCACTACTGAAAATTTTGCAGAAGATTCGATCATGAGATAATTTCTAGCCACAAAGCAGATGCGAGATTCATTTCCGCCGCGCAAAAAGCTCATAGCGACCGTACAAATTGTGGAACGAACTGTTCTGCCGAGTTGGTCAGCCCGTTCGAAATTATAGGCTTAAGACATAGCCGTGAGACTCTTCCGCCGACAAATAATGAATTACTACAATCGTAGAGTAAAAGGAATAGCAACAGCAGCTGTTGTTGCAGTGATCGCAGTGCTAATTGTCATTGCTGGAATTGGTTACGGACTTTACGCGTCGCAGAAAGCGAGCACCTCTACTACTTCCATTACGACAACCTCGACCACCACGGTCACTGACACTCAAACTGGGTCTTCATCCAATACGACTTCGTCTGTCAACGCAGTAGTGACTGAACTTGCCTACGCCCATTGGGCAAGTATCGCAAGCGGTAACCTAAGCGCAACAGTCTCTGAGTATTCTTCCAACGCCACGCTATCATGGAACATATCGCCGAGTGGCGCAAATAACGGAACATATACCGGAACCACGAACATAACGTCTCTCTGGACGACTTTCTTTTCTTCAAACCCCACTTCGTATTACAACATCGAGAATTTTAGCATAGTCGTGACAAACTCAACATTCGTAAATGTCACTGCAACGCTTTGGTTTGTGCTTGGGAGTGGTAACTCTTCTAACACATTGCAACTGCCTTATGAATTGGGTTATTCATATCAGAACGGCACTTGGCTGCTTGTCAGCGAGTCGTGGGGTCTCTCAACCAGTCCTGGAATTCTCATGGCAGGGGTAGTGTCGCCGCCGGTGAGCGTGTCTACTACATCGACCATGACCAGCTCCACCACCGGTAGCACGAGTACGAGCATGAGCAGTTCAACTTCGACCACAACTACAAGTTCGGTCACAAATAGCACCAGTGCATGAAACCAGATGTGGCACGGAAAAAGGGTACATTCAAGCAACGCACCGTAAGCGTTGTTTTGAATGTAGCATCTAGCAAAGATCTCCTTAAACAAAGATCTGCATAACAGATGTTCCTTTTGAAAGTTCGCTTCGAAAAACATTTTTCGCAAGAGCGTTTAAATAGAATATTTTCCTGAATCGCTGAGGGTTCAATTTCGAAATCTAATGGTGAGCCGCTCAAGCTCTTGCTCGAGGACGGCACACTTCTCGACGGATATTCATTCGGCCGACTCGCTATTTCTCCGGTTGTCGGCGAAGTCGTGTTCAACACGGGAATGGTCGGCTACACCGAGACTATGACCGACCCTTCGTACGCTGGACAATTACTCTGCTTCACATACCCCCTAATTGGAAATTATGGAGTTCCAGCATATCTCACCGACGAGAATTATATTCTGAAAAACTTCGAATCTGGTAAAATTCAATGCCGCGGCATCATCGCAAATCGTGTCGCGAAAAATCCATCGCATTTTGAAAGCAACAAATCGCTCGGCGAGTGGATGGAAGAGGAAGAGATTCCTGGAATCGAGGGTCTGGACACCAGAGAACTGACTCTGCATCTTAGAGAGACTGGTGTCATGATGGGAGCTATTGGGAGAACTTTCACGGAAGCAAAGCACGCCATCGAGAACTCCCAGAATTATTCCAGTATCAATTTCTGCGAGAGCGTCAGTACAAAGGAATCGAGAGTTTTCGGAAAAAAAGCAAAGGGAAAAATCGCACTGATAGATTGCGGTGTCAAGCTAAACATCGTGAGGAGCCTAGTAAATCGTGGATATGAGGTCGCTATCTTACCTTACGCCACCAAATTTGAAGAGCTCGACGGTCAGTATGACGGTGTGGTGATAAGCAATGGGCCTGGAGATCCACAAAATTGTAAGTCAGCAGTAGATCTTTCGCGTCGTGCCATCGACGAAGGAATTCCCACTTTGGGCATCTGCTTGGGCACCCAGATAATTGCCCTATCTCAAGGCGCAGATACTTTCAAGTTGAAATACGGACACAGAGGCCAGAACAAGCCGTGCATTGACCTTAGGACGGGTCGAAGCCTCGTGACGAGCCAGAATCATGGCTACTCGGTCAAAGAAGAGTCTCTAAAAGATACGAAACTAGTTCCATGGTTTGTAAATGCTGATGACAAGACGCTGGAAGGTTTGATTCACACTACAAAGCCCTGCTTATCAGTCCAGTTTCATCCCGAAGCATCGCCAGGACCCGTCGATGCTTCATACGTCTTTGACGCTTTCTCAGAGAAAATCTCGAGGCAGATTTAGAGATGCCGCTCGACAAATCCATCAGAAAAGTCTTGGTGCTTGGAAGCGGCTCCATCAAGATAGGCGAGGCTGGAGAATTTGACTATTCTGGGTCTCAGGCGTTGAAAGCCTTGAAGGAGGAGGGAATCCAGACAGTTCTCGTAAATCCAAATGTTGCGACGATACAGACCGATACTCGCATGGCGGGCAAGATTTACTTTCTCCCGGTGACAGTTGAGTACGTAGAACAAGTTCTAAGCCAGGAGCGTCCCGATTCTATACTGTTGAGTTTTGGCGGCCAAACTGCTCTAAATTGCGGAATCGAGCTCGAAAAAAAGGGTATACTGAAGAAATACAACATCCGAGTACTGGGAACACCCGTCAGGGGAATCGAACTGACCGAAGACAGGGATCTTTTCAAGACCGTCATGCTTCAAAACGATGTTGCCTGCCCAACAAGCAAGGCCGTCTATTCGATGGAGGACGCAAGGCAGGTAGCTGCTTACATCGGATATCCCGTTATAGTGAGAGTGGCCTTTACGCTGGGAGGAAGAGGCGGAGGAGTCGCATTCAACGAGTACGATCTCGATGCGATTGTGGAGAAGGGACTTGCGAATAGCATTGTGCACCAGGTCCTTATCGAGGAGTACGTAGGATCATGGAAACAGATAGAGTACGAAGTCATGCGGGACTCTTCGGACAACTGCATAACAGTATGCAACATGGAAAACACTCTAGCCATGCGAGTTCATACCGGTGACAACACCGTTGTCGCACCTTCACAAACTATTAACAATCATGAGTATCACTTTCTAAGAGAAGTAGCAATCAGGGCTGCCAGGGCCGTCAACATCGTAGGTGAATGTAACATACAGTTTGCCTTGGACACGAAGTCTGACAAATACTACTCGATTGAAATTAACGCCCGACTATCCAGATCTTCTGCTCTTGCCTCTAAAGCAACCGGCTATCCCATAGCGTACATCGCTGCAAAGATTGCACTTGGATACTCATTGTCAGAGCTCAAAAACAAGGTTACTGGGGTGACCTCTGCATGTTTTGAACCTGCTCTCGATTACATTGTCGTCAAGATGCCGCGATTTGACTTTAGAAAGTTCGAAAGAGTTCGCCACGAGCTGGGGAGCCAGATGAAATCGGTCGGCGAAGTTATGGCAATAGGAAGGTCGTTCGAAGAGGCGATTCAAAAGGCGATAAGGATGCTCGACATCGGAAGAGATGGAATACTCGACTACAAGCCATTAGGTCAGGTAGAGCTCATTGAAAACGCGCTGGTTCATCCGACAGACGAGATTTATTTCCACATCGCAGAAGCGCTCGCAAACGGCTTCACCGTAGATGAGATCAACAGACTCACATGGATGGACAATTGGTTTATCTCAAAAATCAAGAACATTGTTGATTTCGATCGGGAATTGATAGGTCTTTCGCGGATGGGGAAACAGATCGATGAGCCCATGCTCAAAAGAGCAAAAAAACTAGGGATCTCGGACTACTGGCTCGGAAAGCGATTTGGAGTTTCCGAAATTGAAATCAGGAAAATTCGTCTCGAAAACTCGATCAGCCCGTTTGTGAAGCAGGTCGACAGCCTTGCCGCCGAATGGCCAGCAAAGACGAACTACCTGTATACATCATATGACGGAAGACAACATAACGTCACCTTTGACGATGGCGACAAAAAGATCATAGTCCTCGGAGCCGGGTGCTACAGCATTGGGAGCTCAGTTGAATTTGACTGGGGGACGATGAACATGGTCTGGGCTCTCCAAAGGCGGGGTTACGAAGTCATAGTTGTAAATTGTAATCCTGAGACAGTTTCCACAGATTACGACATGAGCAATAGGCTATACTTTGAAGAGCTTACACTCGAACGCATTTTAGATATTTACGAAATGGAGCGGCCACACGGAGTGGTCTGTTGTGTGGGTGGGCAAAAGGCGAACAACCTGACTCCGAAGCTGGCAAAGTGCGGAGTTAGAATACTAGGTACGGCCGCTGAAGACTTGGACAGGGCCGAAGACAGGGCAAAGTTCTCAGATCTGTTGGACAAGGTCGGAATTACTCAGCCTAGCTGGATCGAAGTGACTTCGCATGAAAAGGCTGCGGAATTTGCGCAGGAGAATTACCCAGTAATAGTAAGGCCGTCTTATGTTTTGAGCGGCGCAGCTATGCGCATCATATACTCGCCAAACCAGCTCGAATACTTTCTGAGAAACGCGGCTGAAGTATCACCTGATCATCCGCTGGTCATCAGCAAGTTCATTCAGAATGCGAAAGAAGCGGAAGTGGATGCCGTGAGCGACGGGAGAAACGTTTTGATCGGTGCCATACTTGAGCATGTCGAGAAAGCGGGGATTCATTCGGGCGACGCGATGATGCGGATTCCGGCTGAAGGTTTGTCCAGCGAGATTCAATCGAAAATAATCGACTACACCCAGAGAATTGCAAAGGCGCTCAACATTATAGGTCCGTTTAACGTTCAGTACATCGTAAAAACAGGAGAAGTACTGGTGATCGAGTGTAACCTGAGAGCGAGCAGGTCGATGCCCTTTGTATCGAAAATGAACGGAGTTAATTTACTCGACGCTGGAGCCGAGGCCGTCCTGGGCAACTCGATCGAACCGTTTCTAAACGTAAGACCTTCCATGTTCAAAGTCGGAGTCAAGGCTCCCCAGTTCTCCTTCATGCAGCTCGAGGGTGCAGATCCTATCATAGGCGTCGAAATGCAATCAACAGGAGAAGTTGCCTGTTTTGGCGAGAACTTTTTCGACGCCTACTGCAAAGCTCTCGCGGCTTCTGGATACAAGATTCCGATGGAGGGAAACGTGCTAATCAGTGTCGGAGGTACGGAGCTAAAGAGGCGTATGCTGAATTCCGTAAGAAAGCTCTCAGAAATGGGCTACAAGATTTTTGCAACCGAACACACCGCCGAGTTTCTTACTAGACATGGACTGGAAAACGTTACTGTTCTCTACAAGATGATGGAGAAGGAGCGAAAGCCAAACATAAGCGACTATCTTGCTGAAAGAAAAATCGATCTTATCATTAACATACCGAGTAGCATGGCTCTCGAAAAGTTTGCTGAAATGCAGGAAGACGACTACAAAATAAGGAGAAAGGCAGTGGAACTGGGCATACCCACTTTGACGAACGTCGAAAATATCGATGTCTTCATCAAGGGGCTCGCTTGGCTTCGAACCAAAGAGATCACTATCTCGCCGCTCACTTCGAGGAGTCAGGAGGGACTAAGCGTTAACTAATCCGAGGTGAAAATTGTTTTGGGAGACATCACTCCAATCTTTACGTTAACGGGCATTTCATTCATTGTGCCCTGGCTCCTGCTATGGTTCAGCGGTAAGCTGTCGATAGGTAAGATGATCATGCTTTTGTTTGTCTTCGACATAGTTCTAACCATCGAAGCTGGCATTGAATCGAACGTCGTGGAGATCTACGTGCTTCACGTTATCACGATACCTGCGTTTTTCGGACTGATATATCTAGATATATTGGCGGAACAGAAGGCTCATTTTTCCTGTTTCATATGCGGCAAAGCAATTGCGGCGTCCGAGCCCTCAGAATCTGTCAAGAAACTGGTCGACGGTAGGTACACTGCCGTTCTAGTTCACGTGGCTTGCATAGAGCTTGACAACAAGCACCGGAAGACCTTCTCCGGTAGACTGTTCAGAAAAGGGATTCCTCAATAGTTCAAGCCGTTATCGGATCAAGAAGATTTTCATACGAAGCGTTGTTCTCTTTGTGCAACCTTTCCATTCTGCGTTGCTCGCCTCTTGCCAAGCCTCCCTTTCGGGCGACTTCGCGCCTCTTTTCTATTGATGCAGCTTGGAGACCGCGTTTTTCATGTGGTGCCTCTCCGCCTGCCCGAGCTACTCGCGCGCGTGTGTCATCATTCGCCGATGCCAAACCTCTCTTGTTATTGCTTTCTTTTTCAGACATTGGAGAAAACCGAAGTCTCTTTGGACTTTTTCGGTATTTAGTCCTATAGAATAGAACAGGAATCATTATGGAACAATCTTGGAAAAGACCTAAATGGAAAAACTACATTGCATGTCATTGTAAAGAGCGATACGTTTTCATAGAAAACAATAAGATAAGCGCGTAGAATGATGTCACGAAGTTTCACTACCGAGAATTGATAGTCGAATGTCGTCTGCGAGCACAGAAGTTCCAAATAATTCTAGAGGGACCGACGATCTCGAAGTAGGGAGCCACGTGGGCTATGTATTTGAATCGCACTCGGAAAAACAAAACAAACTATTTTCTCTCTGCAGAGAGACCGTTGACCTGAAAAACTGCGGTCTGTTGTACATTGCCGGGAAGCAGGGCGTAAAGGGCATCAGGCTATCCCTAATAGACACCGGGTTTGACGTTGCTTCTTATTCCCGAAGCCGCCAGATGGAGATTGTTGATTCCGAAGAATGGTTTCTCGAAAGTGAGAGAAATCCAAAATTCAAGACGCTCGAAGAACTCGTTAGAAAATTTACTCAGGCGTCTGCGCAAACTGAGGCCGAGGGCTATAACTATCTAGTTGTAATTTCCGAGACCGACATGCTTGTTCGAAAGGGATTTCTCTCAAAATATCTCGAATTCGATACTTATCTTGGCAGAACCTTGGGAGATCTCAGAATAACTCTTGTTTGCGCCTTCGACAAGAGAGAGCTGACTGCCGTGGGAATTAAAGACCCTGTGACTCAAGTGTCAGAGTTTCATGCACTCATGATCTGAACTACGTTTAGAAGTCGGGCGGCAACATACCTTGTGCCCTCAGCCACTCGACTTGGGAAACCGTATACCTCCAGATAATGTCGCATCTATCGGCTTCTTTGAAATCCCATGGAACCAAAAGAACGATGTCGCCTAGACGAATCCAAACTCGCCGCCTTATCTTGCCGCGGATCCTTCCCAGCCTCGTCTTACCATCTGCGCACTTTACCATTAGATGATCGCTACCTACCAACTTGATGACCTGGCCGTACATTTCCCCTTCTTGCGCCAGCTGCATTTCCTTGAGCTGCGATTCGTTCAATACCTTTCTCTTGCCCAAATTTCAATCTCCCTTCTACTAACGCTATCCTAGTTTTAACAACCATGATCTGTATGTCTGTTCTTTAAAACCTTGCCTGAGTAGAAAGGGACCGGAGTAAAGGATTTTAGGATATAGAATTTTGAGCTCTCGCGATTCATTTTTGGTGGCTTCTCGAAGCAGCTCACAACCCGATTGGGAAAAGTTGCTAATGGAATGGGATAACCAGCAGGAAGATTTCATTCCTGACCGTGAACAGCGATTCAAAACCATCCTCGATCTGCTGGAAGCGATCTTGTCTCGCAGGTTTGCCACTCTGGACTTGGGATGCGGGCCGGGTTCTTTAAGCGCTAGATTGCTCGAAAGATTTCCGAGGGCTAAATCCGTCGCGGTGGACTATGACCCGGTCGTCTTGACAATCTGCAAGATGGCTTTGAAAAGATTCCAGAGGAGAATAATATGGGTGGAAGCAGACCTCGGCGGAAAGCAACTCGCGAAAGTACTAGAACCTTTCAAGCCTTTCGACGCTGCGGTAAGCACAACGGCGTTGCACTGGCTCTATCCACATCAGCTGCGTTTGCTGTACAATAATCTTGGAAAAGTGATTCGCCGCGGCGGCGTGTTCGTGAACGGCGACCGAATGCCATGGGATAGCAATCGGCGCCGACTGCTGCAAATTGCTGAAAGGGTCAAAAGCCTACGCGGCAGCGGGGGGAATCAAATGTGGCACGGTTGGAACAAATGGTGGAACGATCTCCAAGGCGATGCCTACTTTAACGAATTGTTCAGAATTCGAAAGACCAGGTTTCCGGAAATTCATTCGAAAGCGAACGCTCTTTCATTCGAGTTTCACAGAAAAACTCTGATAGATGCGGGCTTTCGGGATGTTGACGTCATCTGGCAGGACCTCGACGAACGAATCTTTGTGGCAATCAAGTAGTTTCAGACATAATCAAAAACTGCTTTCTTTAATGGAGATGGCTGGTAGTCCTCGTACTTTATCTCGGCATCCCAATCACTACCGAGCCATACTTTGAAGAGTAATTTCTGTTCGTCAGAGACGTTGTCTAGCTTGGCCACTCTGTATTCGAAAATCGGCTTGAACGTTGTTTCGGCGGTGAGTTCTAGCAAGCTTCCAAATCTGGAAGCTAAAATAGTAACTGGAGTTTCGGGTTTCCTGTTCGAAACGTACCAGCCCAATTTGGAGCTGTCCATCCGAATCCCATCAAGTGCAATGATTTCATCTGAGCTTGACAACCCACAAATTTGAGCCGGACTATCTGCTAATACATTGGATACAACTAGCCTTCCTGATTCTTGTCTTACCCTTATTCCCAGAAAAGCCTGCTCTGACTGCGGTTTCTTGGGAACGACTTTCAGCCCGGCATAAGAAAGGTATTTGTCAAAATCAACTTTCTTTCGACCTCTAACTCTGGAATCAAAGATCTCCTCGGTTTTTTCAAGCCCGATTAATGATTCGCAAATACGTTCGAATTCTTCATCTTTGTAACCACGGTTTTCCTTAGAGTACGTCTCGTAGAGATTGCGCATGGCGTCGTCTAGGTTTTTCTTTCCCCTACTCGCCTTGCCGATCTCCATGTCAAGCATCCACCCGATAACCGTTCCTTGAACGTAGTAAGAAGAGAGAATATTTGGCGAGTTCTCGTCTTGGCGGTAGTGCTTTATCCAAGTGTCGAAGCTTGCCTCTTCGGCGCTCTGCCACTTGCTCCCTGGAAGCGATTTGATCAAGTTCATATTCGTGCTAAACGCGTCGAGATACTCGCCAACTGTGTAAATCTTCGCTCGTCTTAGAAGAAGGTCGTCATAGTAGCTTGTTATTCCTTCAGCGATCCATAGAGATTTTGTGTAGGTTTCCGAAAAATAATTGAAAGGACCAAGTCCTAAAGGTCTCATCCTCTTTACATTCCACGTATGGAAAAATTCGTGGCTGAATAGCGAAAGGAGTTGGTGGTACTCCTGAGGGGGCTCTAATCTGAAAATTGGTGCGATACAATGAGTGCTGTTCAAATGTTCCAATCCTCCGTAATTGTCGCCGCAAAAGTCGATAAGGAATACATACCGTTCATATGGAATCTGCGAAAAGACATTTACCGTAGTTTCAACGATATTCTTCAGTTCGGAGACGAATTTTTCCTGATCAAATTCTCTCAGCGCAAAGATCGAAACTTCGTGTTCCACGCCTCTTACATCAAACGAATGGATCACTTGGTTACCCACTTCGATCGGAGAATCGACTAATACGTCGTAGTTTTGAACTGCGAATGACCATGCATCCTCTGTGTCATCGGGAGCGGCGGGCAGGCCGGTGGAGATTTCTTTCCACTCTTCGAACGGAACAACTGAAAGCGTTGTTTTTTCGTCTTGCAAACCGTCGACGTACATGAAGACGCTGGCTCCATTAATTATTGCGTGCTGGTTGTCCAAGAAACTTGTATCAACAGTAAACTCGAACGCATAAAGGCGGTACTTTATTCGAACGCTTGTTGCGCCTCCACTATCAATCACCCATACGTTTTTGGCTGTTTTTGTTGAAGAGAGAATCGTATCTTCATCGATGTTGAAAGCAACCAGGTTGAGCACGTTCCTGGAGAATTCTCGAACCAGGTAAGATCCGGGAGTCCAAGTTGGCATAACGAGCCGAATAGTGTTTGAATGGAGGCTGGTCTGAACATTCAGTATGTCGATCACGACTTCAAAATAGTGCGAGTTAGGGTCTTCCATCGAGATCGAATATCTGAGCAATATGTTTTCGAGTTGGACTCTCGCGAAGACGTATTTATGCAGAGTAGAATTCTTCAGAATGCTTTTTCAACTATTTTTGCGATCTTGTTCCGAATGCCACTTCGCTGTCCATTTTGCAACGCTGAGGAAGACGACCGCGTTGACGCAATTGATCATTCCGGAAAACACCTCGTGCTTATCATGTTCGATTGCCCTTTTGCGTACAGATTTTCAGAAGAACAGATGGGCTCAGACGACTCGCTCCAAGCGCGGCTGAATGAGTGGAGAAAGAGAGAAGGAGAGGCGTGGCTTGAGTCTTTAGGGCCTGTTATCAGAGAAAGAGAAATGCGGGGAATTCAGCGCTACGAGAAATCCCTGCAGTCCAATTGACTTTCTAACTAAGCAGAGATTTCAGTTTCGCCTTGAAGGCAGAACGAGGCACTACATAATCAATCCCGAGCGAAAGTGCTAGCGATCCAGTGCCTTGGTCTACATGTGGATAGAAACCAAGGATCTCGAAGTTTTTTCCCGAGCCGATTTCCTTCATGGTGGATAGTTCTTCCTTGACAGAAACCAAATCACAGATCATCAGCGTTCGGTGATTTGAATTATGAATTTGGAGTAATTCGTCTTTGCTTTTGATCTGAGCAAAATCCACGGAAGAGCTGCGACAAATTTCCTCGATTGCAACGCCGAATATTAGGTCTGAAATCTTGTATACGATGACGAAATCGAACGACCCCGTCCTAGCGCTCAACAATTAGACTGCTGGTCGCTAATCTTCTAAAATATTTGCGTGTCAGGGACAGCTTAAAGTACGGTGGCTAAGGAAATACTGAACAGCTGCAAGTTTTTGACCGATAGCCATCCATCTCTAGATCGAAAGCCAAACAGACTAGTCAGTGAACAGAGTCCCTATCTACAACAGCACGCGTATAATCCGGTGGATTGGTATCCTTGGGGCGAAGAAGCCTTCCAGAAAGCAAAGCGAGAAAACAAGCCGATTTTTCTGAGCATAGGCTACTCATCATGCCACTGGTGTCATGTGATGGCACACGAATCCTTTGAAGACGGCGAAGTTGCGACGTTCCTCAACGAGAATTTTGTAAGCATCAAGGTTGACCGAGAAGAAAGACCAGATGTTGACGAGGTCTACATGAAAGCGGTGATGAGCATAACCGGTTCAGGCGGTTGGCCCTTGAGCGTTTTCCTGACACCGAGCCTCGAACCTTTCTTTGGGGGCACGTATTTTCCGCTCACGCCGAAATACGGCATGCCAAGCTTTCTTAATGTGGCGAAGGGCATCTCCGGGTCATGGAAAAAGGAGAGAAAAAGCGTTGTGGAATCAGCCGAGAGATTGCGAGACGCCCTGAAGGAGATGTACGATTACAAAAAAGATCCTAACTTGACCATAAGCGATTCAATATTGAAGGATTGCTACGATAGTCTGGTGAGTTCCTACGATGAGCAATATGGCGGATTCGGCGAATCGCCAAAATTCCCTACCCCATCAAATCTTTTCTTTCTCACGC
>JASHPO010000025.1 GCA_030038075.1 Nitrososphaerales archaeon
GAAACAGATCGCGCGTTGACCGATCTAACTGAAACTTTTTTTCCCTTAAACTTGCGTTGAATATGTTAGATGCGGAAACGAGTTGCGGCTAGAAGAGGCAAAACGCGACCAATTCAGGCGCCGCGCTAAAGAAGAAGGTTACAGGAGCAGAGCCGCCTACAAGCTTTTGCAGATAAACGACAAGTACAAAATAATTAGGGCGGGCGACAAAGTGGTCGACATAGGGTGCGCCCCAGGAGGTTGGCTACAAATTTCATCGAAACTTGTCGGCGAGAGAGGACTTGTCGTCGGGGTCGACATCGACTCTGTCAAATCACTGGGTAGGAAGAACGGAAAATTAATTCGCGACGACATAACTTTCGACGGTTTTTCAGAGCGACTAAGAGACTCGATGGGCAAAGGGAAAGCTGATTGCGTTCTGGCAGATCTTTCACCGAAACTGTCCGGCATCTGGGACATGGATCATTTCAAGCAAATCGAGCTCTGCCACAGGGTCGTTGACCTGCTGCCAGACATACTAACTCCGGACGGTTCGAATATAATGAAAGCCTTTCACGGAGCAGAGCTTTCGGCCCTAGTGAAGAGGCTCAAGGGATCTTTTTCCCGCGTCGAGATTTCAAAGCCAGAGGCGAGCCGGAGCGGGAGCAGTGAGGTATACTTGGTTTCAATGGGCTTCAGCGGACAAGTTCCTTCAAGACAGAGCGAATCTCTGGAAGAGGAGCATCCGTCCGAATTGCCCGCGGATTCAGGCGAGTCCGACTGGCAGACCGACCGGCTGAATTAAGATTCGTGATTACATCCATTATTTTTGGTGTGCGGACTCCCATGATGTCGGTCATTTCCGACAGGTCATAGTACGTCGCAAGGTCAGATTCAGGCTCAAATATGGTCATTCTCGAATTCTTGTAACAAATCTCTACAAAATCCCTAGATTGAATTTTTCCGATCCACAGCGGACCTCCAACTCTTATGCTCGAACTCTTACATGAAGGACATTTTTCAGAGTCTTTTTCTTTCGAAAAGAAGACATCATCTCGGCTAACTGTACTCCTCCATCCACATTTGAAGCAGTGCAGAATGAAACCGATTTCCACCTCGTTTTGCCTGGAGCGGCTGTTTCCGACATGCACGATTGAGTACGTTCGAAAATAATGCATGTCGTGATGGCAGAACAATGGTTCGATAGACAACTCCAATCTCATCGCCGTCATCGCGAGCAGCCCGAAAATCAATCGCATGCCGACTTCATGAGAATATTCTGTCCTCAGCGGGAAGCCTAGATACTTTCGCAGGGCGACTCTGGGATAAACCCCGCAAAGAACGCCGCTGTCAGTTGCGGACAGAGAAAGAAGCCCGCCGTCTTTGAGCGAGCGAAGTCCGCAGTCGATGTACGGACTGGGAGTTCCGAAAGGATCAATGTCCAAAACATCAAATCGCTCGCCGCCACTTTCAGCACGTAAAGAAAGAAAAGAACATACTTCCTTTTTCGAGAATTTGCATTTTTCTGAAACGTTGTTCAGTTCCACTGAGCTCTTCGCGAGATCAATCGATGTCGAGCTAATATCGTTCAAGATGACAGTCGAAAAGCCCTTGGCTTCGTTTGCAACCCTGATCCCTCTTGCCCCAGATCCTGCCAACGAATCTGCGAAAACAAGAGTTCCCTTCCGCGAAGAAGCGAACGCATTATAGCAGACGATGGAGATATCTCTTACATACTCCCCTTTTGGATTAAAGAAAGTCGGAAACTTTACCGGCTCGTCTTGCTCTGGAACGACCAGTTTGGTCGAGCCCTCTCTCACTGTTTTCGTCTGAATTGCGACGGCCATTCGTCTTACAATTTCCCGGCGACCCTTAAAATAATGCTCCCGCGAACCTTTGCCTGAGCGCAAAATGACGCAACGCAGGAGAATCTGGCTACTGACTGGAGAGCCCGGTTCTGGAAAGTCTGCAGCGCTTTCGAGAATAATCCTCGGTGTCAGGTCAGAGGGTTTCACGGTCGGCGGCATGCTTACCAGAGAGATACGAAGCAGGGGTGAAAGGGAAGGGTTTCGAATTGAGAACGTCGCAACCGGCGAGTCTGATATACTGGCTAGCGCTAAAACCCCTGTCGGACCTAAGATCGGAAAGTACAGAGTCAGCCTGAACTCCCTTTCCGGTTTTGCAGTAAAGGCTCTTGAGTATGCAATTATCCATTCTGATTTCGTAGTGTGCGACGAGGTTGGTCCAATGGAGCTGTTGAGCCCTGAATTCAGGAGGGCGGTGCAATCAGCAATCGCCGGTACAAAGCCCTTGCTCTGCGTCGTACACAAGAGCTACTCTGATCCTCTGATAGAAAAGCTCCGCTCCTCGCCTGATGCAGTGGAGGAAGAAATTACTTTTGAAAACAGGGAACTCGTTCCCGTCGAGATGCAGAAAGACATAATTCGATTCCTGTCTAGCGCTGACAAGAAATGATGCTCGCCGGCGTTGACGATGCGGGACGCGGATCGGTACTGGGTCCTCTCGTCATCGCGGGAGTTTCGATTGATGAAACGAAAATTCCTGATTTGAAAAGACTCGGAGTCAAGGACTCGAAACTTCTCAGCCCGAAGAAGAGGCAGGAGCTCTACAGGAAAATCAAGAAAATCTCAAAGGCTGTTGTCTACGAAAAAATCCAGCCACCAGCCATTGACCATGTCGTTTTTAACGGGCAGAGACTATACAGGTTAAACTACCTCGAAGCGCAAGTCATGGCGAGCGTCCTGAGCAAGCTCAATTTTGACCTCGCCTACGTAGACTGCTGCGATACAAATCAGAAGAGGTTCGGCTACCTCATCTCCGATCTAATTGCGGAGAAATCTGGAAGGAAATACACTGTAGGAGAAAAAAACCCTCTCTTCGACTCGATAAAGAGCGAGCATCACGCCGACCTTAACTATCCTGTTGTTTCTGCTGCCTCAATCATAGCCAAGGTTACGCGGGACGCCTCAATCAAGAGGTTGCACGCAAAACACGGCAAATTCGGAAGCGGATATCCGTCCGATCCCGAGACCATTTCCTACCTCAAGGAATCTTTCGAAATTACAAACAAATTCCCCGCTTTCACGAGAATGTCCTGGCTAACCGTTCGAAGAATGCAAGGACTGGAAACGAAAATTACGGTCGAAACACTTTCCAACTAGGCTCTCCTGGCAACGATCATCAAGTGGTTTTTGTCGTACGGTTCGAGATCAATTTGTTCCAGCGTTTCGTATCTTGACCTTCCCAAAATATCGACCTGGTCTCGAAATACTTCCTCTTTTGGCTTTAGGGCGTTGATGCTGCTTGCTTTCACCACGAGAAACAAAAATCCGCTACTCTCCAAAAACATGTTGCAGTTTTGGACCGCAATGTCGGTTTGATCTGGCTGCGCCACGTCGCAATAGACTACGCTGATATCTCCGTAGATTGCCGGATATCTCTCTGGATGATTCGCATCCTCCACTATAGGAACTACGTTTTTCCTGTACTTTACGACATTTTCGAGGAACTCCCTTGCGACTCGTGCGGCAATTTCAACGCCGAACAAGCGTCCGCTGTTTCCGACAATGTCTGAGAGATGCGATACAGTCGTTCCCGTCGAAGCTCCCAAATACAAACAGTGGGTTCCTTCAGCAAATGGAAACGTTTTCAGCCCTTTTAGTATCGATGACGAGAGCTTGCTGCGAAACGGATCCCACGATCTAAACTCTACAAGATCGCCGTCATATTTTCGCCTTACGAGGCTCTCGCCGTAGATAGCTCTGCCCGGCGTCAGGTTTCTGGTTGCTAGGATCTTTTTGCTCGGATTTCTCGGGTCGGGTATCTGGTAAACACTATCAAAAACTCTGACTATCGAGTTATCGTCGCTCATCGTGACTGCGCTTTCTCTGGGGCTTCCGCTTGTTGAACCTGTTGTCTCTTCTCGGTCTCTGCCCGTCTTGCCTGCGCTCAAATCGCGGCCTGGGGACGAATTGCCTCTCTTCCTTGGGCGCTTCCTTGTACTTTTCCTTTATTTCGTCCAAGCGCACCTGCAGAGATTTCAGGATCGACTCGTCTTTGGATCCGCGGAAAGTGTCGACTCGCGCCGCAATCGCTATCTTTCCTGCGACAGATCTGGCTACCTTCCCTCGCTGCCATTTCGGGGCGCTGTGCACTGACGCGTGCTGGAATAGAATTCCATGTTTTGGCGGACGCGCACCGCTCTTCAGCGCGCGGTAAAGTGCCTTTTCCGCGCCGAGAATTTGTATGGTACTGGCGGGAAGAATGGCGAGTTTTCTGAGCCCTCCTGATCTTGCAATGAGACGCGCACCGATTGTTGCGCCGGCTACATCGGTCAGGTTCGGCGCCACTTGCCTCATAGTTTTCTCTACGTGAGATGCTAGCTTGTCGCGCAGAGAGAAAAGATGCTGGGCTTCTTCCGCGAGCTGGATTATCCTGGAGAGATCTTCATCCCGCAGGTCAGCTCCCCTCGAACTTTTTGCAGCCGTCTCGATAGCCTTGCTCTTTGCCTTTGAATAACCCATCTGCTCTAAGAGATCTGATTCGTAGTTTGATCTCGACTTGAAATTCGCTATGAGCTTTGCGAGCGAAATGTTGTCGTCGACCATTGAGGTCAGCTCTGGAAAATGGAGTCCGTACCATTCGCGGAGGCGAGAGCTGATAATGTTCGCAGTTTTGTCAATTTCATCCAGCGCTTGGACCGACTCCATTGCCTGAAGGTCTGGATTGGACGACATTTCCTTTATTCGTTGGTTGGAAATCTCGAGCGAAACCTGTCTCAGAGCATCCTCGGCTTCGCTTTTGGATTTTGCAAGACCAGATTCCACCAATAGTTCAATCTGAGATTTTCTGATGTTCCTAAGATCCTCGTCAGATGTCTCCTGCGCACCCGGAAAGGTTCCGCGCACTCCTTGAAGGAGCTGTGGCTCGACAAGCAAGCCGGCGCCTTCCGGGATTTTTTCCCTTAGCCAGACTAGTGAAGAGTCCGAGATCGTGCCTGAACTAACGCTTAGGTAACTCTTCGCTCTCTCACTTTCGGGAAATTGTTCATTTGAAACAGGCTTGCGATTTTCATCGAGCAAAACGAGTCCCAGTTCGCTCGCGACGAGATAAAATTTCAATTGCGTCCCGGGAACGATTTTTGCTCTTACGTCTTAAAGCCTTTGGGGTTTCATTGGTGTTGTGTGAGTAATCTGCATGATTCAGCGCTCTAAAGTATTCCACTTGAGCTGAACTTCGTTCCACTGCCTAGACTTATTTAGAGCAGTCCATGTTCTCACGACGCTAATGCCTATCGAGGAAAAGTTGCCCGGTGGTCCTATCACATTTAGGTGCGATAAATGTCAGATCGATTTCCCTACAAAGCTAGCTTATGCAGGCCATAGAGCAGGCAAACATAGTTCGCATAGATGCTCCATTTGCAAGGAAAACTTCGAGAACGTAGGAAAGCTTGGACGGCATAAAATCGATGTGCATGGTCATACACGAAAGTAGTTAGGTTGGGGACTCACAGGAGGATGGAACAAAAGGGATGTCCCAGTTCGAAGCATTTAACGCAAAAGAAAAGGTCCATCATGGCGATCCAGAGTTCTTGAGGAATCTTAATTCTCCAGAGTTTATGAAAATAAAAATGATCACTCGAAAATATCACGAAGTTGTGGTCGTGCAAAAAGAAAAAGAACTGAGAGCACAGGGATTCAGGACATTTAACACTTCTAATTACGCGCATCACCACAGGGTATCGGATATAATCGCGATCTCCCCCGACGGCAAGGTGATTGCAGTGGAGATGGAATCGATCAGGCGATACAAGAGCAATGTAGAGTCATTGAGAAAGCGATACACCGAGCTTCTTCTCAAGGAACTATTCTTTGATAATGTGATCGTGGAAGGATTCGTTCCTCCAAATTCTGATGCAGAACATTCAAATACGGAAAGTTCGGGTATTTTTGGGTAAGGAAAGTGAAGGCACGTACCGACCCACGGATCTTTGACTAAAGCGGGGAAAGTAAGATCACAAACCCCGAAGATTCAGGGCAAAGTTAGGATAGGTCCTATTCCAAAACACAGAAACCGCCGCACTTTCATAAAGCGCTATCAAGAAAAGAGAAAGCCAGGTCAGAACTGGATTAACGTCTAGTTCTATATCCGAAATCCTGAAAATTTTAACGCCCTTCTGACGCGGTTCAGGCAGTAGTCTTGTCCGAAAATGTGGCAGACAGCCAACCAAAAACGTCGCGGAGGAATTTCATAAAGGGACTCGCAATATCGGGAGGCATCATCGTCGCGGGTGCCGCTGGTTTTATTCTGCTCTACGGCAAAATTCTCTCCAAAGGAGAAAATAATTCTGGCAGTATGCAACAGATAACTGATGCCAGTACAAATCAAGTTCTGAAGACTACCGACATTCAGGAAAACGAAGCGATGTACTTTGTCTATCCCAGAACAGGGAACGCTTCAGAGAATTCGGACACCTTCCGGCAATGCGTTGTAATTCATCTTCCAAAGGAACTCGCCGCGCCTTCAACTCTCAGTACGATAGATCCCATCTCTGGAGACACATTCATTGCGTTCAGC
>JASHPO010000026.1 GCA_030038075.1 Nitrososphaerales archaeon
CAGACCCGAGGCAATTTTCGTCGAAGAAAGTGCGCCCGCACCCAAAAATACAAAATCGCCAGTTTGAGAACCGATGGCAATGAACGAGAGGAGCATCATAAGAGCTCCAATATGGGTCCAGAGAAGGTACATGATGGACACCTTCCCCCTTGAGCTATAACCGAACTCGGCAATCAGAAAATATGAGGGAACGAGCATGAACTCGAACAGGAAGTAAAGCTCGATTAGATTAGAGGCAAGTACTGTTCCGGCCATCCCTGCCGAATAGAGAAGATATAGTGCAAGGTACAGCCCAAACCTCGAATTCGTTTTGGGAGTCTCGACTTGTTCCACAGCCGCTGCTCCCTCAGGACCTACTATCTCCTGCTCCAATATTTTCTTCTTCATGTAGGGGACGGAGTAGATCACAACGGAAGCCGCTATGACGTAAATTGTCACCGAGAATGGAATGCTAATTCCATCCAAGTAGAACCCGAAGTGACCAAGGCTCGAAAGTACAACTGACCCGGTAAGGCTCTGCGGAAACCAAGAATAGCTTTCATCCAAAGGATTTGTTCTGGCAGAAATTAATAGGGCGAAAGTCGCGTAAAGAAGAACAACAAAAACGAACCAAGTTGCTTTCGACCCGATTCTTCGTGCCAAGAAATAGGCGATGGGCGAAGCGATTATAGGAATTAGGACGGCTTGTAAAAGTAGCGCATACGCCAAGCGAGCTCCCCTTCCTTACCCAAGCTAATTTTTGAGTTTTCTAAGTTTGAACACATCGACATCTTTATTCAAACGAAAAGTGACCATGACTATCGAAAGGCCAACGGCCGCTTCGGCTGCCGCCAGTGCAATCGAAAACAGAGCAAATGTCTGTCCTTCCAAATTAGGAGGAGAAAGGTAGCGCGAGAAAGCTACGAGGTTCAAGTTCGCCGCATTGACGACGATTTCTACCGCAAAAAACAACCTCAATGCGTTACCTTTCGTCACGAGGCCGTAGATGCCGATGGAGAACAGGATTATTGAGACCGCTACGTAGTCTAATAGTGGTATCATAGTTACTCTTTCTCAACTTTCGCTAGCGTGAGGGCACCAACTACTGAGGCGCCGAGAATTAGAGCGAGAACCTCTAGCGGTATCGCATACTGGCTCGTCAATAAATCTCCGATGCCCGCTACAATCGATCCACTGAAGCTTCCGGTATCGTACCAGCTCGACAGATCCGAAACGCTAGCGACCGCAATTACAAGAAGGCTAATCACTACGGCGATTATGACGCCCATCGGTCTGATGGGCTCTCGTTTGGATTCAGATTCAACATCACGCGTAACAAGCATAACAGTGAAGAGAATAAGAACTGCTACTGCTCCTATGTAGACAATAATTTGAAACAGAGCAACGAAGGTCGCATCCAACACGATAAACAGACCTGCGACGCCTAGAAAAGAAAAGGCTAGTGCGATCGCACCATAGACTACCTGTCTCGCTTCCAGCGCGAATATTGCGGCTCCGATTGTAAGTGCTGAGATGACAACGAAAGCAATGTCTTCTTCAATCATGGAAAGCTTCCTCTTTCTCTATTTTGAACTCTACTTTCTTTCGAGTGTCACTCGGAGGAACTGCAAGCTTCTCGGGAGAATAAAGCAGAGCCTTCTTTGATGTTGAGACTAGATTAAAGTCCTCGGTCATGCCCAGCGCGTAGAAAGGACATGCGTCGACGCAGAATCCGCAGAAGACGCATTTCGCATAATCAACCTGAGGGAACAGAGATTTCTTGTTTTGAGGTCTAACAACCGTTGGAACTTTGACCATCTCTATCGCCTGAGAAATGTTTTCGCAAGCGATCGAACAGAGCTGGCAACCCGTGCATTTGTCCAGCCAAAGTATGTGGCGACCCTTGTATCCAGCTTTGGCGACGCCAAGTTTTGGATCATAAGTGTAATAATTTGCCATCTGAGTCTGCACGTCAGGGTATTGCATCGTCATCCTCTTGTGAGGTAATTGACGAAGTGCAGCCCAGAGCGCCTGGAATGATCCGGTGATGACATTGGCCAAAAATGATAGCGTCCCTACAGAATTCCTGTCGCTTTCAAAACGACCGCGATAAAGATGTTGGCGAATGACAGGCCAACGAGCCACAGCCAGCCAAAGCCGATTAGCTGATCAATTCTGACGCGGCCGAAAGCGCCGCGGGGTATCAAGAATAGAGTTATCATCACGATTGTCTTTATCATGAACCAGATAGCGCCTGGAATCGGAGCGGGTCCCTGCCAGCCTCCGAGGAAAAGTATCGTGAAAAGACCCGACAACGCGTAAAGCTTGATGTAAGTTGCAAGGTTGATCACACCGAAGCTCATGCTCGTGTATTCAGTTAACCAGCCCGCCACTATCTCGCTGTCAGCCTCAGGGAGGTCGAACGGAATCCTTTCCAGTTCAGCCATCGCTGTTATGTAGAATACTATCGCGCCCAGTATCATCGGTCCGACGTACCAAATTGGAGTCTGCGCGGTAACTATTTGCGAGAGGCTGAGGGTTCCTCCAGCCAATATGACAACTCCGAGAACAGAAAGAATAAACGGAATCTCGTAAGAAATCATCTGGTACAATGCCCTAATTCCGCCTATAAACGAAAACTTGTTTGCACTCGCCCAACCGGCCAGAACCGTCACGAGAGGAAAGAAGCTCAAGATGGCTACTGCTATCAGAAGTGAGTACTGCGAAGAAGATATGTAGATGTGAGCCGATATGGGAATCACCGCGAGCAAAGCGCCGGATAGAGCCATCATCGCGAAGGGAACTGCCATAAAAAAAGGAGCGTCAGCTTTGGCGGGGATCACGACCTCTTTGAAGAGTAGTTTGAAGAGATCCGCGAATGATTGCAACCATCCTTCAACACGACCTGCATACTGAGGCCCTACTCGGTATTGCATCTTTGCGAGGAGTTTTCTCTCATACCAGATGACGAATGAGGAAAGTATCGCGGCAAAGGAGATTCCGGGGAAGAAGCTGGATTTGAAAATCATGGATGTGGACCCCAGTCCTATTTGGCTCGGTAACGATGTCGGACTGAACGGATTAAGCTCAGACGGAGATACTAGATAGAGCGCGGCCGACCAGTCAATGTGCTGGCTACAACTTAGCAGATCAAAGTGGCAATTAAATTCGACAGGAAGAACGTAAACCACTAGGAAAATCGGAACAATGATCATCGGGATTGCTACAAGAACCCAGAAGATTATCTCTAGGATGCGCCTCACGAATTGCTCGAAATTGCTCAGGGCCGCCAAAATACCTACTCCAAAACTACCTGTCTGCCTCGACCGGCCAATAGTCCAGACTCCAGTAAATGGCCGGCATGTCGGCGACATGCGAGCCGACCAACAATCGTGGAAGCGCCACCAGATTGCGAAATGATGGAACGCTTATCTTAACCCGATACGGTTTAGTCGAGCCTTCGGAGATCATGTGGAAGGCGAGCGCACCACGAGACGCCTCAACCCGTGAATAGGCTTCTCCCGCTTGAGCTCGCTGTTGAGGCGAAAGTTTCACTCGAACTGGACCTTGTGGCATCTTTTCGAGGCACTGCCTCATAATGTTCATGCTCTGCCGCATTTCCACAAGATGTACCATACATCGGGCCCAAGTGTCG
>JASHPO010000027.1 GCA_030038075.1 Nitrososphaerales archaeon
ACGAATCGGATAGCTGCCTCGTGTACAATATCCAGACGGTCATGCCCGTCACGCAGCAGATGAAAGTGGTCGCCAGCCAGTACGAAATTCCAGTCACGTTCGTTTCCGAGACGATTCAACCAACTTATCTTACATTCCAAGCCTGGCAGCAGGGCGAGGTAGCCGGCTTGCAAAACTGCCTTAACTCTATAGCCCTAGGCAACTAGCCAAAATGACTGTGACAGAGGCGCGAACGTCAGGGTTAGGAGCCCACTCTGACCTAATCGTTGCGGAAAATGTCGCTGCGGGCTACCGGGACAAGGTCGTCTGGAAAGGCGCAAACTTCACCATTGGCCCAGGTGAGTTCGTGGCCGTAATCGGCCCCAACGGCGCGGGGAAAACGACCCTCTTCCGAATGCTCTTGGGCTTGCAGCCAACCCTGAACGGGAGCCTTAAGATATTGGGAGCAGAGCCAAAACGGGGCAACACGAGGATTGGGTATGTACCCCAGCGTCACACTTTCGATTCGGACACTAACATTGAATCTAGGGAGCTTGTTCGCCTCGGCCTTACAGGAGGACGTTGGGGGGTAAACCCCTTCTCGCACCGGGATCGAGATGCCGCGAATAAGGCGCTAGAAGCGGTCGGGGGGATGGACATCGCTCATCGACCCCTTGGAGTTCTTTCAGGCGGAGAGCTCCAAAGAATCTTCCTAGCTGAGGCCCTAGTTGGTAACCCGGACGTTCTGCTCCTAGACGAGCCGCTTTCGAACCTAGATATTAGGCGCGAGACAGAGCTCCTCCACCTCGTCAATGATGTAGTAAGGACACGTGGTGTGACCGCGCTCTTGATCGCCCACAACATCAATCCTCTCTTACCTCATCTCGACAAGGTCATGTACATCGCCAATGGAAAGGTAGCTACAGGGACGCCTGGTCAAGTTCTGACCTCGGAGAGCCTCTCGGACTTGTACGGAATCCAAGTCGAGGTTCTTCGCGACCCACATGGAAACGTAGCCATAATTGGGATAGAGGAGCACCACGGCACCGGTGTCCGTGTCTTCGGTGTCTAGGATGCCCGACCCATCCCTCCTCGCCCACCTCAATCCCATCGCCGACCTTGAAGAGATGTGGAAATATCAGTTCATGCAGCATGCTTTTGAGGCTGGCACCGTAATCGCAATCCTCGCGGGGGTCACTGGCTACTTTGTAGTGATTCGACACATTGCGTTCGCCGCTCATGCGCTACCCATGATTGGTTTCGCAGGGGCGACAGCGGTCCTCCTCGTTGACATTGCTCCAATTCTGGGACTTCTCGGTGGCTCAGTCGCCGGGGGGCTAGGCATTGCTGCCCTCGGTCGTCGTGTTTCCCAACGCGATACACAAGTTGGCATCGTGTTAGCTTTCTCGCTCGGGCTTGGGCTGCTGTTCATCAACCTTTACTCCGGCTATGCGACCGACGCCTATTCAATTCTCTTTGGCGAGATACTCGGCATAAGCACCTTCGACGTGCGCTTGACGCTGTACGCCTGCATTGGAGTTCTCGCCTTCCTCGCATTCCTATACAGGCCGTTGCTGTTTGCTTCGCTGGATGAAGACGTGGCGGAGGCCAAAGGCTTGCCGATCCTCTTCCTGGGAACGGCCTTCATGCTCGCAGTAGCAGTGGCCGTCGCGTTTGCAGTCCTAGTGACAGGAGTCCTGTTGATTTTCTCTCTGATGGTCACACCAGGCGCGACCGCCCAGTATCTCGCAAGGCGACCGCAGCGGGCGATCTTTGTATCTGTTGCAATCGCATTGGGTACCACTTGGTTAGGACTCTTCATCTCATTCTACACGCCGTACCCGGTCAGCTTCTTCGTAGCTGCAGAAGCCTTTGGGCTGTACCTATTGGTGAGAGTGGTCAATGGCGCGCTGAAGCACCGTATGCGCGCAGGTGCGGTCCAGGGGCCTAGCCCTGTCGCAATCTCGAATACTCCTTCGCTTGCATCGTTTGAACCCGACAGAGGCACGAAGGCGTCAACTATGGCCCGCGGTAAAGCGGCCCGCGTGTGGGATGGAATCAAGGTAGAGAGAAGCGCGTCCCACGAAGTTGAGTTGGAAGGGACTGGTGCGACCAAGGGATATTCGGCGTTCGACGATCTCGCGCTTGGCGCCTCCGAAGCCGGCCTCGGTCTCTAGCATGGTAACTTTCACCTTCAGCCTCAATCCCATCGCCGACCTTGAAGAGATGTGGAAATATCAGTTCATGCAGCATGCTTTTGAGGCTGGCACCGTAATCGCAATCCTCGCGGGGGTCACTGGCTACTTTGTGGTGCTCAGACGCTCGGCCTTCGTGGCACACGCCTTTTCTGATATGGGGTTCGCAGGCGCGTCGGGTGTAGTACTCATAGCCCTTGCGCCAATTGAGGGTCTCTTGGGTGCTTCCATCCTCGGCGCATTTGCGATAGCCGCGTTAGGTCGTCGCGCCTTCAACCGTGACATTACGATCGGTGTTGTTCTTGCCTTCGCGCTAGCGCTCGGGGTGCTGTTCAATAGCCTCTACACCGGCAATATAACGGAAGCGTACTCGATTCTCTTTGGCGAGATTTTCAGCATAAGCACCTTCGACGTGCGCTTGACGCTGTACGCCTGCATTGGAGTTCTCGCCTTCCTCGCATTCCTATACAGGCCGTTGCTGTTTGCTTCGCTGGATGAAGACGTGGCGGAGGCCAAAGGCTTGCCGATGCTTTTGATCGGAACAGCCTTCCTGGTCGTCATAGCAGTGGCCGTGTCCTTTGCAGTCCAGGTGACAGGGACCCTGTTGATTTTCTCTCTGATGGTCACACCAGGCGCGACCGCCCAGTATCTCGCAAGGCGACCGCAGCGGGCGATCTTTGTATCTGTTGCAATCGCATTGGCTGCGACGTGGTCGGGCGTTTTCATCGCGTTCTACACGAGCTACCCGGTCAGCTTTTACATAACTGCAGAGGTCTTTGCGCTGTACATAATTGTCAGGATTCTCAGCCTGGTGCTAAAGTGGCGGGTGCGCTCGGAACAGGTCTCAGCCCTCCCGGTCGACACAGCCGCAGTCCCGGAAGCTCCTCTGAAAGCGTAATGCCAACCGGCCATTTGCTATCGCTCGTTATTTCTCCGAGATGTTGAAAAATTAATGCCTGGTGTGTCGCTCGCCGAATAGCCGTGTTGGAAAGAACTTACACACAAGCTCTCGGAGATCACTTTACCAGCCGCCTCCTCACGAATTTGCCTAGGATTCCATCGTTGAGCATAAAGCGATCCGCTACGGCGAGAGCCGAGAGGCCGATGACCAACACCGCGAGCAAGTCAGCATTGGTGAACCATTGCCAAGAAGTGCCTATCTGAGCGTCCATGACATGAAGAGTGAACTCGCGCCTGTCGAAAAGGTAGACTTCGATAGGAAGAGGGAGCACAGTGAGAAGGACAAATTCAAAAGAGTGGACGAGCTTCTTGACCAGTCCAGATTTGAATAAGGCCATCGAGAGCAGAAAGATGACCCCAATCCATCCGACGTAGTAAAAGTCCAGGGCAGCACGGACAACGGGGAATTGAACAAAATTCAGATAGTCGATAACAATCGATTGAGGTATCCAATTCGGTAGAAGCACGATAATGTAACCAAACACGCCGCTCGTCCATGCGAAGGCGAGATTTAGGATCAAGAGAGCCACCGCCATGGCGGATGCTATCAGCAGCCTTGCGCTGAGGCCACGCATCCACGCTGCAATCAGCACGAACAGTATCCCAGACTCCACAAACAGCTCTGCGTTATCCCGAAGACCATAGTAAATCCCGTAGATGTGGAAAGACGAGGGCGCTGTCAAAAACTCAGCATAGTAGAATGCCGCCATAGCAAGACAGACCAAGGAACCGCAGAGACCCGTGCGCCAACCCCAGGTCCTGACAGTGGGAGTAATCCCGGCAAAGACGATTGAGACCCTCTTCTTTATGATCGTTGTCTTACCCCGTTGCGTCAAAGCAAGAAACCCTGCTTCTCGCCGCTCCTGACAAACGAAACTATCACGAGATCGGCAAGTGGTTTTAAAATCACTTGGATGATTTCAAAGTTTCGGAGAGGGCTTCTACTACACGTTCCGCCTTTGCTTTTTGTGCGTTGTAGCCCATGTGACCCAAGCGTATTACCCTCCCCGCCAGTTTTCCCCAGGATCCCGCGATTATTATGCCATGCTTTGTACGCATTCTTTCCCTTAGTTTTGTCTCTCCGATTCCACTCGGAATTTTCAAGACAGTCACGGTATCCGAACAAATCTCTTGTCGCTTTGGAAATAAATTCAAACCCATCTTTTCACAGGAGCTCCTGACGTATTCTGCTACCACGGAGTGCCGATTGTAGATCGAATTCAATCCTTCTTCTAAAATCAGATCGAGCGACTTGTTTAGGGCAACAACCTCCGATGTGGACTGCGTATAGGGAAATGTCCTATCTTTTAGCCACATATTTTTCCATGTCTTGAGATCCAGGTAAAATGACTCGACTCCAGTCTTCCTTCGCTTTATACGCTCCCAAGCACGATCACTTACAGAAATTATCGCCAAACCCGGCGGCGAGCTGAAACACTTCTGACTTGCCCCCAAGCAAATGTCAACGTGGTTTTTGTCCGCATTCACCGGAACACCGGCGAGAGTAGAGACAGCGTCTGTGATAAGTAGGAGGTCATGATCGTTGCACACTTTTCCAATCTGTCGGAGTGGCGAGATTGTTCCGCTGGGAGTTTCGCAATGAACGAAAGTCGCAACGCGTATCCGCGGATTTTTTTCGAGTGCTCTATCTACCTGATTTGGCGTCACTACATCGTCGTATTCAGACTTGACAACAACTGGTTTTCCCCGATAGTTTTTGATCAGATCGGTAAAACCGTCACCAAAAACTCCTGAAGATATCGAGAGCACCTGATCTCCTGGCTCGACTAGGTTTGCGACGGCCGAATCCAGGGCCACCATCCCTTCTCCTGCGAACAGGAAAAGTGAATTCTTCGTTCCTGCTACCTTCCGAATCTTGTTGCAGAGTGAATCGTAGATTTTAAAAAATCGTACGTCGATGTCCGGGTTAATCAGAGGCTCTGCCATGGCCCTGAGAACCACTGGATGCACGTCCGTTGGGCCCGGCGTAAACATCAGTTCCTTCAATTTGTGGCGACAGCGAAAGTTTACTCGCTTGTACTGTTATGCTTTCCCATCACTTGGAGGCCGCTAAACACATTTAGGATTCCTGTAAATCTCTTCTTTCACAGTTGGATTCAAAGAAAGATTCCGTATTTACTCGCGACGCAACGGGGCTAGTGCGAGAAATCTCGCCCCATCAGGCGTTCATCTACAACTTTATGGCGATCGGCCTCTGCACTTTTACGTGGGCGACGCTTTACTCCATAGCGTACTCCTCGAATTTTTCCGGATCTAATATCGGTCTGGCCGTAGTACTGCTGGCTTTAGCAGCGATCCCGTTCTATCTCTGTACGTCGATGCTCTCTTCGGTGATGCCGAGGGCCGGCGGTGATTACGTGTGGCAGAGTAGGATGATTCACCCCTCCATCGGTTTTGCTTCGACCTTCTCGGCGTGGACCATCTGGCAGTGGTACTTTTCGGGTTTTTTGGGCGTTGTAATTACCACGCTGGGATTCCAGCCGTATTTCGCGTTCCTCGGAAAATCAAGCTCGTATTTTTCAGATCTATCCCAGACGCTTGGAAAAAATTTTGGTTACAACACATCTGTGTTTGAAATAACGACCGGGATAATTTTGCTAGGACTTGCTGTCGCGGTACTGGGGATGAAGTTTTACGTCAAACTGCAGTATCTCCTTTTTGGAGGGTCCCTTGCATCTGCTCTGACCCTGCTCGGAGTTTTGGCAAGTACGAGCCACGCGCAATTTGTTTCATCGTTCAACAATTTTTCCAGTCAGATAATTCAGAATTCGGGAAACCAAACCCTTGAATCGTCAGTAACGGCCGCAGGCGGGTACTACCAGTACGTGATCGATGCGGCGGGACTGTCGCACGCCTCGTTCAGCCTTCCGAATACGCTGCTACTCTGGGGAGTGATCTGGATTTCCTTTGGTTACGCCTTCTGGAGCATCTACAACCTCTCGGAGATCAAGAGAGCTGGAAACCTTGGCACGCAGGTATGGAGCCAAGTTGGTTCAAGCTTGTGCTTTGCGGTGTATCTCATTGCACTGTGGTTTTTGATCGAAAAAGTTGTAGGAGTCAGCTTTCTAACTTCATACTATACGCAGTTCTACTCCGGTGCCTCGGCTGCAAGTCCGCTGGAGGCGTTCTTTACGCCGTACTATCCTGCATTAATCGCCTCGATAAGCTCGAGCCCCGTCGTCTGGACGCTGATTCTCGTCGGCCTTGCTTTCGGGATATTCCAGGTCATTCTCATTGTATACTTCGCCTCGACCAGAATAATGCTGGCTTCTTCCATAGACAGGGTGCTCCCGGAAAAAATATCTTACGTGAGCGAGCGAACTCACTCACCTCTAGTTGCCCTAATCGTCTCTGCGATCGGATCTGAAGCATTTCTTTATCTGATAATCTATCAATCGAGTCTCCTATCCTACTTTGACACGGCCGGGCTCGCAACTCAGATCGCGTACATTTTGATCTGCGTGACGGCGATCATCCTGCCTTTCAGGAGAAGAGACCTCTTCCAGAGCTCCACGATAGGAAGGTACAAACTGGGCGCAATCCCGCTAATTTCAATTCTGGGAATGATTGCTTTGGCGGTAAACCTGTTCATCGCCTGGATTTTCATATTTGGTCCGCCGCTGGGAACGCTGTCGGTTTCGACCACAGGTTCGATAGAGTTCATCTCCGGAATATTCTTGGCCTGTCTTTTGACCTATGTTGCATCTTGGGCGATCAGAAGGAGCCGAGGCATCAGTCTGAGCCTTGCGTTCTCTGAGATACCGCCGGAATAGCTACTCTTTCCCGAATTCGAGGGCAAGTTTCGCGAGGGAAGCTGCGCCGTACTTTAGTACGTCTTCGTCGACCTTGAACTTTGAACTGTGGTTGGGAAATACGCATCCCTTCTTCTCGTTTCTTGTACCCAAGTAGTAGAACGTGCCCGGCGCTCTTTGGAGAAATCTGGAGAAATCCTCTGCTCCCAGTCTTACCTCGAGCTCGTTTGTTTTTGTACCCTCGATCGTACCCAGCACTTCTATCACTCTTTTTGTCACTTTTTCGTCGTTGTAAGTTATCGGGTATGCATCTTTCTTAAATTCAAGGACGTACTTTGCGCCAAAAGCCGCGCAGATGTCCCTGGTTATCTGCCTGACAGACTGCTTTGCTCGCCGCCTAGTCTTCTCGTCGAGCGTCCGAATGGTTCCCATCATCGTAGCTTTATCGGGAATTACGTTGTCGGTAGTTCCTGATTGTATACTACAGACGGAAAGCACGAACGGCTCTATCGGGTTGATTATCCTGCTTGAGACCCCCTGAAGCGCATTGATGAGCTGGGCCGAGATAAAGATTGGATCAATGGTCTGGTCGGGCCTTGAACCGTGTCCGCCCTTTCCGAGAATTTTGATCTCGAAGCCGTCGGGAGTTGCCATGAATGGACCCGGCCTTGTTCCAAAAGTTCTGGAAGGCATTTCGCTCCAAATGTGCAAGCCAAACACGTAATCCACCTTTGGAGAATCCATGACTCCGGCTTCGATCATGGGTTTCGCTCCGCCAATTCCACCGTCTTCCTCGGCGGGCTGGAACAGGAATTTGACCGTCCCCTGAATTTCCTTCTTGTGTCTTGACAGTAACGTAGCCGCGCCGAGAAGCATAGCTACGTGAGTGTCGTGGCCGCAGGCGTGCATCACTCCATTGTTTTTCGATTTGAACGGGAGATCGACGTCCTCGGTCACAGGTAGCGCGTCCATGTCAGCGCGGAGAGCGACCACCTTTCCCTCCTGTCCGCCGACCATCGTGCCCAACACTCCGTTCCCGCCAACATTTGTCTTTACTTCAATTCCCAACTCCCGCAGTTTTTTTGCGACTAGTCTCGCGGTATTGAATTCTTTGAACGAGAGTTCTGGCTCAGAATGGATCTTGCGCCTGATTTCAATGATCATGGGCTCGATCTGTTTTGCTTCCTGGACTAGCGTCATCAAACCACTCTCTCAATTTCAAAGAATAAAAAGGCATTTTCCCCCATGAATATTTTTAAGGCATTTTGCACTGTTGATTGTCATGCAGGCGCTGATTGTTACAGACGTTCTGAATGATTTTGTCTACGGCAAGCTGAAATCCGAGAAAGCTTCAAAGATCATCCCTGCAACCAAAAAGCTGATTCTGGAAGCTAGAAGCACAATAGTTCCTGTCATCTATGCGTGTGACGCTCACCTTCGGAGCGATCCTGAGATTGAGCTCTGGGGAGATCACGCCATGAAGGGCACAGATGGCGCGAAGGTCATCGACGAGATAAAACCCCAGAAGAGAGACTATGTTCTGGAAAAGCGAACCTACAGTGCATTCCACGAGACCGGTCTAGATCTTCTGCTAAGACAGATCGAGGTAAAGTCTGTAGTAATCGCCGGTCTTTATACCGACATTTGTGTGAGGCATTCCGCAGCCGATGCGTTTTACAGAGGTTATGAGGTGTCTATTCCAAAGGACTGCGTCGAATCGTTGTATGAGGAAAATAATGAGGCCCTGAAATACTTGGCGAAAATGTACAGCGCGGCGTTAACTACGAGTGAAGGAATCATAAAGTCCTGGCGCGAAAAATAAAGCGCTGTAATTAGAATCTAGCGGCTTCCAAAGCGATGCGGTTCTAGCTCTGACCGTCTTCAACAGCGATCATTGTCAGAGTAGAGCGAACGTTGTCAAGTCTTCGCAAACTGTTCGTGATGGTCTCCTTCACTTTCTCCATGGTGTCAGCCTCAACCCTTGCGATGACATCGTAAACTCCATAGACGACGTGAACCTCGGTAACATTCGGAATTTTTCTAAGCTGCTTTATCAGCTCTTGCTCGTTTCCAACTTCGGCGTTTATCAGGACAAATGCCTTGGCAGTCATTTTGAATTCTCGTAGTCTTATGAACTGCTTCGATTAATAGTTATGCCCGCGGACCTGATCGAACAATTTCTGTCTCCGCGACCTCAAAAGATAAAGCGTAGAAAATGAAGATGGGAGAGGCTATGACTCTGAAACTCGAGAGCCAGAGGTTCCAGCTCAACGAGACTTACACTCCGAAAGGAGATCAGCCCAAAGCAATCTCTGAACTCACTGAGGGCGTGCGCAAGGGGCTGAAGCACCAAGTGCTCTTGGGCGCGACCGGAACCGGAAAGACCCTCACGATGGCGCACGTTATTCAAAACGTTCAGCGACCTGCTCTCGTACTTTCTCCGAACAAGACGCTCGCCGCGCAGTTGACCAGCGAGTTTAGAGCGTTCTTTCCAAACAACGCTGTCGAGTATTTTGTCAGTTACTACGATTACTTCCAGCCAGAAGCATACGTTCCCCAGCAGGATCTCTACATCGAAAAAGACACTTCGATAAACGAGGAACTTCAGACTCTAAGACAGCGCGCGATGCAGGCGCTCGTCTCAAGACGGGACGTCATCGTCGTTGCGAGCGTCAGCTGCATTTACGGATTGGGGGCGCCTGACGACTTTCGCGAGAACGTCATTGGCATAATACCGAAGCAGACATACGACCGGGAGCAGCTGATCAAGAGGCTTGTTGGAATCAGGTACGAGCGCAATGACTTTGCTCTTTCCAGAGGAAAGTTCCGAGTGAAGGGAGACACGCTAGAAATCAGCACGGCAAGCGAAAACGTGCTCAAAGTCGAGTTCTTCGGAGACCAAGTTGAGAGGATAACTGAAGTAGACTCGCTCACTGGGAGGACTATCAGGAAAAGAAACGAGGCAATAATCTATCCCGCGACAGAGTACACCGTGGTCAGAGACAGTCTCGAGGACACGCTCAAGGAAATCGAAGCTGAGCTCGAGTCTAGATTGGGCGAACTCCGTGCCGCGAACAAACTCGTCGAGGCGCAGAGACTGGAGCAACGAACCAAGTTTGATCTTGAAATGCTGAGAGAAACAGGCTACTGCACTGGAGTTGAGAACTATTCCAGATACATGACACATAGGAAGGAGGGCGAAACGCCTTACTGCCTCCTGGATTACTTTCCGAACGATTACGTCACGTTTATCGACGAGAGCCACATCGCTGTGCCGCAGATCCGTGGAATGTACGAGGGCGACAGGTCAAGGAAGGAAAATCTGGTCGATTACGGATTCAGGTTGCCGTCCGCCTTCGACAATCGCCCGCTGTATTTCTCGGAGTTTGCGCTTAAGATGAACCAGGTGATTTACACTTCTGCAACACCAGCACCTTATGAAATGTCGAAAGCGGAAAAAGTTGTTGAGCAGATTATAAGACCCACCGGATTGGTTGATCCGGAGATAATTATCAGGCCGGCTAAATCGCAAATTGACGATCTGATAGGGGAAATCAGAAAACGCGTAGCGAAGAAAGAGAGAGTTCTCGTAACGACGCTGACCAAGAGAATGGCTGAAGATCTCACGGAATACCTAGATGATCTCAAAGTCAAAGTGAGGTATATCCACTCGGAAGTTGAAACACTGAAGCGGACGGAACTACTGCGAGATCTCAGAATCGGAAAATACGATGTTCTGGTTGGAATAAACCTCCTTCGCGAAGGGCTTGACCTTCCCGAAGTCAGTCTGGTCGCCATACTGGATGCTGACAAGGAGGGATACCTCCGATCAGATGTTGCGCTGATTCAGACGATTGGTAGGGCGGCGAGAAACTCTGCCGGTCAGGTGATCATGTACGCGGATGAGATGACTGGTTCCATGAAGAGGGCGATAGATGAGACGAATAGAAGAAGGGAAATCCAGCTAAAGTTCAACAAGGATAATAATATCACGCCTGAGACGGTGAGAAAGGAGATTCGCGCACTTATCTCCGACGCCGAGGAAATTGAAGAGGAGATTTCCCAGTCCAAGGAGAAGATGATTCTCGAATCGCCGGATTTCCCAAAACTCATCTCCGAGCTTGAGGAGCAGATGAAGATCGCGGCGAACAATTTGGAGTTCGAAACTGCGGCAAGGATAAGAGATAGGATAAGGTCGCTGCTCAGAGCCCGAAAGGACCCTAAATGAGTGTCAGCCCTGAAGATCGTGATAAAGCAGATATGTTAGAAAACCGACAAATGTTCTGTTCCTGTTGGCAGTGACTATCTCTCTCACTGAGGTCGCAAAGCAAGGCGCCGCGGACGAGTACACCGATTATATGGTGTACAGGCGCCTAGCAGAGAGCAGGAGAACAAAGGATCCAAAACTCGTGGAAATACTCACCGAGCTGTCTAAGGCTGAACGAAGGCACTATGACTTTTGGTCGAAATATGCCGATGAGAAACAACCAATGCCAAGCCGGCTGACGATCTATATCACTCTGTTTCTGCGGTACCTCTTTGGGATCACTTTTGCAGTAAAGTACCTTGAGAAGCACGAAGATGCCGTCGTGAAGAGGTACAAATCAGTCAGCCACTTGATACCAGAGGCCGATCGAAGTGAGTTCGACGCGATGGTCTCCGACGAAGTCGAGCACGAAAACGCCTTCTTGGAGCAGACTCAGGGAAAATACGTCAAATATATTTCATTTATTGTTCTGGGCCTTGCGGATGCCATCGTCGAAATCTCGGGAATCCACGCGGGCTCTCTAGGCATTTACAGCTCCACACTAATTACGGGTCTCGCTGGTATCATTGCTGGCGCCGCTGCATCAATAGCAATGGCCTCAGCTGCCTTCGCACAGGCAAAACAGGGGTTTCAGGGCTCTCCTTCGCTTTCTGCAGCGTTCACGGGAGTCTCGTACTTTGTGAATGCAGTCATTCTGGCAACGCCGTACTTTCTCACCAAGAACATGGGACTCGCAATCGGTACATCCATCACTTTGGCAATTTGCATCATTGCGTTCATCAGCTACTACAACTCCATCTTATCGAATGCACGTTTTCTCAGAGATTTTCTGGAACTCTCTGGCATCATGCTCGGAGCGAGTGGGGCACTGTTTGTTTTCGGTTTGGTAATACGATCGGTTACGGGAATAACCATCTAGCGCCGTTGCGGGTATGTTCTTCGGGTATTCTATTTCCTGTGACTTCGTTACCCTTTCAACGGAAAAAGTTAAGTTTCAAAATGTGAGTTTGTGACTCTATCTTTCTGAAGTGGCTTTCTTGGAAACCGCTAGCGATGAAGATTATTCTCTGCGAAAATCGAAAGAGACAATAGTGATCCGCGGTGCGCGGCAGCACAACCTAAAAAACATCAATCTGGACATACCGAGGGACAAATTTGTCGTGATAACCGGGCTCTCTGGCTCGGGCAAGTCTTCCCTCGCCTTTGACACAATCTATGCGGAAGGTCAGCGCAGGTACATCGAGTCTCTTTCAGCTTACGCGAGGCAGTTTCTCGGACAGATGGACAAGCCGGACGTGGATTACATCGAAGGGCTCTCGCCGGCGATTTCGATAGAGCAGAGGACTGCCGCGAAAAACCCTAGATCGACCGTGGCTACCGTGACGGAGATACACGACTATCTGAGGTTAATGTTTGCAAGAATCGGAGTCCCGCACTGCCCTAACTGTCACAAAGTCATCGCGAAGCAGACGGTCGAACAGATGGTTGACCAGATATTGAAACTGAAGGAGAATACGAGAATTCAGGTACTCGCTCCCGTAATCAAGGCGCAAAAAGGCGAGCACAAGGAGATTTTCAAAAACCTGAAGAAACAGGGGTACTCTCGCGTCCGAGTGGACGGCAAAGTCCGCGAGCTGGACGAAGACGAAATCAAGCTGGAGAAGAACAAGAAGCACACTATCGAGGTTGTCGTTGACCGGCTCGTCGTGAAATCGGGCATTGACAAAAGGTTGGCTGATTCGATCCAGACCGCTTTGAATCTCTCAAAGGGTCAGATCGTGTTCGATGTGAACGAGGACAAGTCCAAGGAAGTTGTCCTCAGTGAGGCCATGGCGTGTCCCACTTGCGGCTTTTCACTCGAAGAATTGTCTCCAAGGATGTTCTCTTTCAACAACCCGTTCGGGGCATGCAAGCAGTGCCTTGGGCTCGGTTATCTCCTGAACATGGACGAAGATCTGGTCATCCCGGACAAGACGGTATCGATCAGAGGCGGCGCCATCGTTACAATGGGAGGCGGCGACAGCTGGTCTATGCACCATCTTGAATCTATTGGCAGGCGCTACGGATTTCGACTAGATGTGCCGATCAACAAGTTGAGGAAGGAAGAGCTAAGGACTTTGCTCCACGGCTCAAACCCTGACAAGCCGCAGACCATTTGGGGCTCGACGCCAAGAGGAAGGTGGTTCCATCATGGAGATTGGTTTCATGGAGAAGAGTGGGAGGGTATCCTGCCGCGACTTGAACGAAGGTACAACGAGACTGGTTCGGAATACATGAAGGAGTGGTACATGAGGTTCATGAGTAACCAGCGCTGCCCTTCGTGCAACGGAGAGAGATACAAGCCCGAGATTCTTGCGGTGACCGTAAACGAAAAGTCGATCTCCGACGTATCGAGGCTATCGATAAAGCAGGCGCTGAGATTTTTCTCGAATCTCGATCTCACCGAAAGGGAGAGAGTAATCGCAAAGCAGATTTTGAAGGAGATTAGGGCGAGGCTCACTTTCCTAGTTAATGTGGGACTCGATTATCTGAGCTTGGACAGGGCAGCGGCGAGCCTCTCCGGTGGCGAGGCCCAGCGAATACAGCTCGCAACTCAGATCGGATCCAGTCTGGTGGGCGTTCTATACATCTTGGACGAGCCCTCGATAGGTTTGCACCAGAGGGACAACAAGAAGCTGATTTCGACGCTGAAAGCTCTGCGGGATATTGGGAACACCGTCCTTGTGGTCGAGCACGATGAAGAGACTATCCGAGAAGCCGATTTCGTCGTAGATCTTGGGCCTGGTGCGGGGCTTCACGGAGGTCATGTAGTTGCTTTGGGAACGCCTCGAGAAATCGAGGAAAACCCGGAATCGATTACGGGTCAGTACCTTTCGAGAAAGAGAATTATCGAGATTCCAAAACGAAGGAGAACCCCGACTTCGCGCGTCCTCTCAGTTCGCGGAGCCCGAGAAAACAACCTGAAAAATATTACGGTTGACTTTCCTCTCGGAATATTCACTTGCGTAACCGGAGTCTCCGGTTCAGGCAAGAGCTCTCTTGTGAATGATATTCTATACAGATCGCTTGCTCAAAAGCTGTTCGAATCGAGGGAAAAGCCGGGACTGCATGATAAGATACTAGGAATAGAAAACATCGACAAGGCAATAATCATTGACCAGTCTCCCATCGGTAGAACTCCCCGGTCGAATCCGGCGACTTACGTGGGAGTCTTCACAGACATCAGAGACCTCTTCGCGAAACTTCAGGACTCTCTGGCGAGGGGGTACAAGCCAGGAAGGTTCAGCTTTAACGTCAAGGGAGGACGTTGCGAGGCCTGCGAGGGCGACGGCATCATCCGGCTGGAGATGCATTTTCTCCCAGACGTCTATGTTCCCTGCGAGGTCTGCAAGGGGAAGAGGTACAGCAGGGAGACACTCGAAATCAAATACAAGGGAAAGAATATTTCCGAAGTTTTGGAAATGACTGTCGAAGAGGCACTCTCCTTTTTTGAAAACATTCCTAGGATCAGAAGGAAGCTTGAGACCCTCAACGATGTGGGTCTCGGGTACGTTGAGTTAGGTCAGGCAGCTACGACGCTCTCGGGCGGCGAAGCGCAGAGGGTGAAGCTAGGCGCAGAACTGTCAAAGAAAGCTACCGGAAAGACTCTGTACATGCTTGATGAGCCCACAACTGGACTTCACTTCGAGGATATCAAAAAACTGCTCTCGGTTCTTCAGAGGCTCACCGATGCTGGCAACAGCGTGGTTGTTATAGAGCACAATCTGGACGTCATAAAGACCGCAGATTGGATAGTCGATCTCGGACCGGAAGGAGGAGACGAGGGCGGTCGGCTGATCGCTCAGGGCACCCCTGAGGAGATATCTATGGTGGAGGAGTCTTATACGGGGCAGTTTCTCAAGCACATTTTAGGAACCGAATCCAGCCCTACCAGAGAAGGCAAAATGGAGAAAGAGATTGCCGAACATATCATCGCAAGAAGTAGTTTCGACACCTCAAAGTGATTTTGACAAACTGCCCGAAAAGCCGGGCGTATACATTCTAAAGAATTCAAAAGGCGTACCAGTCTACGTAGGAAAAGCGTCGAGCATCAAAGGAAGGGTTCTAGCTCATCTCCGGCCGCGGGTCGACGATCCCGTGGGGCAGGTTTTGAAGGAACAGATCTACGCGACGGACTATATCTTCACTCATTCTCCTCTCGAAGCGTTGATACTGGAAAATGTGCTGATAAAGAGGCACAAGCCGAGGTACAACATTCGGCTCAAAGACGACAAGAGCTACCCCTTCATCAAGGTCTCCAACGAGCCTGTACCGCGAGTCCTCGTCACGCGAAGACTTGACGACGACGGCTCGAAATACTTTGGTCCATACGGTAATGCGCGGGCTGCAAGAAGGACTGTCAAGTACCTTAGAAAGATCTTTCCGATAAGAGGATGCTCGCTCCCGCTCGACTGGAAAAAAGAGTTCAGATCTTGCATAGACCGCAACATCGGGCTGTGCAAGGCGCCGTGCGTCTTTGCCGTTTCGAGGAAAGAATACGAACAGGATGTAAACAAATTCAAGCTTTTCCTCGACGGAAAGCTAGTGCAGCTGTCCAAAATGATGTACGACGAGATGTGGAAGGCGTCCGAGGAGCAAGATTACGAACGGGCTTCAAAAATACGGAACGACATACGATCTCTCGAAGCAACCGCACTGAAGCAGCGGATTGCCTTCCCGAGTCAGACGCGAGACAAGGATATTGTCACTATCGCGAGAGAAGATGACGTGGCAGCTGCGATAGTCTTCCAGGTCCGTGGGGGAAACGTTGTGGGAAGGGAAAAATTCATTCTCGACGGAGTGAACGCAAAATCTGACGAAGGTGAGATACTTTCCGCTTTCATAAAACTGCACTACGCTCCGGGCGAGACGGCATTTGTACAAATGCCTCAGGAAATTGTGATACACGTAGATTTTCCCGACATCGAAGAAGTGCAGCTGTTGCTCCGTGGCTCTCGAGGCGACCTAGGCAGTGGACAGCTCGTTCTTTACTCGACCAGCGATGAGAATTCGCGTCTAATGAAACTCGCGCGCGACAACGCCGCGCTCGTCCTGAAGGAAGAGGAATCAAAAGATGATGTCCGAAAGAGGGAGAGGTTGCGCTCGCTAAAGGATCTGAAGGAGGTGCTCGATCTTGGAAAACTACCGAAGAGAATCGAGTGTTTTGATATTTCGAACATACGCGGGAATGAAGCTGTCGGGGCGATGACCGTATTTTCTGATGGCTTCCCCGAAAAGAGCCAGTATCGAAAGTTCAAAATAAAGACAGTCGGGCGAATCGACGATTATTCGATGATGGCTGAAATGATCAGTAGGAGATTCCATCACATTGAACCTAGAGAGAAAAAACAATGGGCGAAATCTCCTCCAGACCTTGTCGTAATAGACGGTGGCCGGGGCCACCTCAACGCCGTCTTGGACCAGATGCACAAAGACGGAATTTTTGGAATTCCCACAATAGCTCTGGCCAAAAAAGAGGAACTAGTTTTCAGACAAGATAGAGTAGTCCCGCTCAAATTATCGAAGGATTCTGAAGCGCTTCATGTGTTGCAGCACATCCGCGACGAGGCTCATAGATTTGGAATCACTTATCACAAGAAGCTTCGTTCAAGGAAAATAACAAGATCAGTGCTGGACGAAATTAAAGGAGTCGGGGAAAAGAGGAAGAGGAACCTACTCGCGCATTTTGGAACGGTGGAAGCGATTCGACGCTCCAGCGCCGAAGAGATCGCTCAAGTTGCGATGATCAGCGAACGACTTGCGAATTCCATAGTAAGCTCGCTAAATAACTAGGTATTCTGGATTGCTTTCCTTGTCTGAGAGTTCTACTCAGGTGCGACCGGGGCCAAGAATCGAGTCGCTATCAGACATGATATTCGGCCTTGCTCTTTCCGTCGGAGCAATCACGCTTGTTGGTAGTCCACCGCAGACACCGGTTCAGCTTTTCACCATGTCGAGACTTTCGGGTTTAGTTTTCTCATAGTGATCCAAGTTTGGATGAGGTATACCCGTATCATGTCAGTACTTCCCCTGGAGACAGGCAGAACAATTTTTTGAACGTCGTCTTACTATTCACCGTTTCCGTTGAGCCGTTTCTTTTTCACGTCCTCGTAAGTCCCACCGTTGCGAGTACATTCTCTGGATTATCCGCTGATTTCAATTTCAGCGAGACGTAGGCTCCAAAAGCGGAGTTAGCTTGCCAGAAAATTCTTTCTTGCCTCTTCCAAGGCTCTTTCAAATGTCGCGTCAGAAGCTGACAGCCTCAAATTGAAAGCAGATATCATCTCTCTCACGATTAGTCTTTCAATCACGACAGAACCAGATTCACCCAAAAATTGTCTCAGATATTTGATGAAGTCGAGCGGCCTTGGGGCAAATTCTTCTCTCGGCAAGTGATATTTCTTCTCAATCTGATAAAGTATCGAGGAAGCAGCGCTGTCTCCCAGCGCTGCCAAGGCTTTCTGGATGCATTCAAAAACGATGCCGTTTAGGCCTTTATCTTCAGGAATTCGCAATAAGTAGACATTGAGTATGGCTAAAACAGCGGTAAATAACAGATTTGGAAACAGCTTCTATTCGGCAGAAGAGCAAAAAATTACCTCAACACACGTGCCATTTATTCATCTGAGGTCTTCGGTCAACAAATTTTTGCAGTTTCGGTTAACTGTTGTTTACCCTTTGGCTTATCGTTTTTGCACCGACTCTCGTTCCGTTGTAAATTTGCCGAAGTTCATTTCGAGATGGCAGAAATCCTCAAACTCTGACGGCGGTATTGGCGCAAGAATCAGGGATGGTCTCAAATCCTCAGAACCGATCAAGCCCAGACTTGACCAGGCCTCCAGACAGATACAGGCGCAGATAGCCAGACTCGATATGGCTTCGGCGAAGCTGAAGGAGCGCGATGCGGTCATCTTCTCAAGAGTGGTTTCCTCGATTCAGAAGAACGACAACTTGAGAGCGAAGATGCTGTCTAACGAACTAGCCGAAATTAGAAAGATGGGGCTTGTACTGACTCAGGCAAAGCTCGCGCTAGAGCAAATGATCCTTCGCCTCAGCACCGTAACCGATTTGGGAGATATAGCCGCGACTCTGGCACCTGCTCTCAACGTAATCAAGGGCGTGAGGCCGGGTCTCGAGAGTCTAGTTCCTGAGGCAGAGCGGGAAGTCGGAGAAATCTCTACCTTGCTCTCTGGAATTTTAGTCGAAGCGGGACAGCTGACTCCCACGCAGCCAAACTTTGAGATAACAAGCGAGGATGCCGAACGTGTGCTGGAGGAGGCGGGAGTGATAGCGCGGAACAATATGAGTTCCAAGTTCCCAGACGTTCCCGAAACCGCGCCGGCCGAACTCGAGACAGAGTGAAGCTTATCTCTGATGAAAGCAGAACAAATTCCGCATTGAAGCCGGCCTTTAGCAGCAAATTTGTCGTGCCCTTCTCGGACATTGACATGGCCGGGCACGTAAACAACGCTAGATACTTCGTGTATTTTGAGAATGCGCGAATTCAACACATGTACTCGATGGAGGGGAAATCGAAATTCGGCGAAATGGGAGTCGTCCTTGCCCACGCAGAGATTGATTACAAGTCGCCGGCAAGATTTCAAGACGAGCTTAGAATAGATCTGTGCACCGTGTCGGTAGGGAACTCTAGCTGGGTAATTGAATACGAAATCTACAATGTGATCGAAAACCGTCTAGTCGCGACCGGAAAAACGGTGCAGGTATCCTTTGATTACAAAGCCGGAAAGCCAGTTCCTATATCTCCCACATTGAAGGAGAAACTTTTGCAAGAAGCCGCTAAATCGCGAGAATAGAGAATTCCAGTTATTAATTTCGCGATACTTTTTTAATATACATCGTACTAAGAAGGTACAGGTTGCCAATAGTTAGTCTCTCATTTCCGGAGCAAATGATTAAAGAAATAGATCATATCCAGGAGACGGAAGGGTTCACCGGCAGGTCGGAGCTAGTTAGAGCCGCAGTCAGGTTGCTTCTGGAAGACTCGAAGGAAAAGGACTCACTCACAGGCCATGTGAGCGCGATAGTTGTAGTCACCCACGACGAAGCCAACGAAGCACCAATCACGAAACTGAAGCATCAATTCGAGGATATTGTAAAGACGCACATTCACAACAAGGTGAGCCACAGCAATTGCGTGGAGCTGTTCATTCTGGATGGAGAGGGAAAGAAGGTCGCTTCGATGGCAAAAGAATTCCAGAAAGAGGACAAGATGAAGAGCGTAAAGCTGGTCGTTATCTAGGCCCTCCTTTTCGTAGATATCTCCACAAAACAAAGCATACAAATGAAAAAGGGAATGCTATATCGGCGACTAGGTTTTGAGGTATTGGGATGTAAACCGACAAAGGGCTGAATTGGTAAACAGGGAGCAGGTAATAGTTTAGTGCAACCCAGCCCCACAGCAGAAGACCATAGATCCAGAGTCCTAGGAAAAGCGTTGGTAAGAGACGTGAAGAAACAGCAAGTCGATACATGGTCTAGAAATCTTGGAACCCTCGCTCATATCAGTTTCTTTGAAAAACTCGAGACTCTTCTCTGGCTATTTCCTTCCTCGGCTTGGCCACAAAACTCCACACCGACCAGATAAAGACTGATTCAAAGGAAACCAGAAGAATTACGAAGCACACTTCCCATGATGACCAGACATCTATTCTGCCGATCAACGGCACGTAATAGTACGTAGTGTTGAGATCGACCAAGTGCGACAGCAAACTAAATTGTTCATCGACTATCATTAATGAAATTAGAAACGCTGGCTGAGAAAGCATCAGAATGAAAAATGAAACGAATCTCAACGCAAAGAATGCTTACGTGCAATAATTCGCATAAAGATCATGTAACACGCCCATGGTCTATAGTTCTACCTAGCGCGCAAAAGATGATAAACCTCGTTCTCATTGAGCTCGGTGTCTAGGGGATGGAAGCACTATCTCAAACAAAATGCACTTCGTGCAGGGCCGGCGAGCCTACTTTGACCGATTCGGAAATAGCTGGACTTCATCCAGAGATTCCCGACTGGTCGATCACCGAAAGAGACGGTATCAAGCGTCTCGAAAGGAGCTTCAAATTCAAAAATTTCGTCGAGGCGCTCTCGTTTACAAATAGTGTCGGCGCAATTGCCGAGGAGGAAGGACATCATCCTTCAATCCTGACCGAATGGGGAAAGGTTACTGTTACTTGGTGGACGCACAAGATCAGGGGGCTACACAAGAACGATTTTGTAATGGCGGCAAAAACAGACCGCCTTCTAAGCGGTTGATTTACAATTCGTTGGCGAAATCGATGCCGACGTCGTCGCCATTCCAGCCGACGCCCATCAGCACCTGCCGGTTTATCTCGCTTTGATTTATCAGTGGAAATATTTTGAATCCGTCTGAGATTCCTTTCGCGAAATCCAGCATTTCTTCGTGCGTTGGAGCGTAACGTAGCGCTCTTTTCAAGAGACTGGGGTCAGTGTAGCCCAAATCTGTTTTGCCAAGCCTCTCCGAAATTCTGGGAGCGTTACCGCTTATCGAAAATCCCTTTACTTCAAGAAAACTCGGGTTCGACTTCCTGACAATTTCGCGGTAGGCTTGGGGTCTGATCATGTTCACGTCCCTGACACTGGTTATTCTGATTACAGTCCTGCAATCGAGTGATGAAAGCATTCCAAGCGTCCTGTTGAGCCTCTCCCAGTGATCTTCGTGCACCGGGAAGAACGGCTTTACAGACGAGCAGACTCGGAGGTATGTTTCCTTGTCCGGCGCGGCCATCGTGACGTAAAGCTGTGTCGGAAGAGAGCCATTATCTTGTAGAGCCTTGATCCTTTCGGGAAATGTGCCGTTTGTGACGACGAAAGTCGAGATTTGCCTTTTTCTGAACTCGCAGATCAATTCGCCCAAGCGCGTGTACATAGTCGGCTCGCCGTCGTAAGAGATTGCGATGTGCTTGGGATTTGCGGCTTCTAGATGGACATTTATTATGTCGTTCCGAGAGGCGACAAGCCTTTCAATAACCTCTTTCGATGAATCTAGCGAGTTTCCTGCTTCGGCTAGATCTTCTCTGAGCGCGAATGATTTTCCGTGAGGTATGACCACATCTGCATTCTTCAAATCATTTAGGGCATCCTTCACGCGCATCCTGGAAATTTTGCTCTGATCCGCAATTGTGGATACTTCGAGCGCCTTGCCACTCGTCCCCAGAGTGTGAACAACCTTGACCATGTTATCATAATTGTCCAGTGCAAACGGAAGGCTCTGCTCGATCAGAGCTCTCTGATTTTGCACCAGCTCGTCAGCGATCTGAATCGGTTCGTCAATGTGCGCGAAAGAATGCCGCCTTTCCTCGACGTCTCGCCAGCAGAAGGCACATGCGATGTTACAACCTCTAAATGAAGTCGACTGGATGCACTGATGGCTCTTGATTCCAAAATCGTGCTTGTAGCACTGCCTTCGGCCGCCGGTACGGAGACTCTGCTCCGTCCAGTAGCACGGCTTGTAGGCTGCGTGCTTGAACTTGCCGATGAGGATTTCTCTCTCGGAGAGATGCAACAGGATAAGGTGATGCCGGACTTGATTAATAGGGTTGCCTAAATTAACTGGACGCGCGAGTCAAGTTACTTAAGGCAAAGAAAAATGGGGGAAGGAACGGACTCAAGCCAGAATCTCTGGAGCCCTTTCCTCTTGGCGCTCTATTAGCGGGAGCTTTTCCTTAATTGGCGTACGGCACTGGTGATCATCCCAGCCCATCTCATCTACCAGTTCGCCACATCTTGGACATGCTATTAGCTCGTAGCACATAGTTCGAAGATCACCGCCAATTATTCGGGCTACAGTTTCTTTTTAGGGTTTCTTTATTTGGTTCTGTTACCTTTGCGTCAGAACAACGAAACGCCACGGTTGTGAGTAACCGGGTAGGCCGCTCGGTTCTAGAATTCTGATATCACCCAAATCTAGGAATGAGCGACCCATTGAGGACATTCGATCATATCATCTTAGAGAGAAAATCAAGCCATTGTTCGTGTACTTGATTTCTCGCAACTCTGCCAATTTGACAGTTATCACATCGTCGGATTTCGACATTTTTCCCCTTGGGGAATAGAGAAGAACCCTCTTGTTTGTCTTGATTAATTGGTATTTTTTACCGCAATAGTTGACGAATCGATATCGTTTAGATTGTATCTTTTCATCAGGCATTAGGTAATCATTGTATGCATTCAGACTAACTTCCTCGCCGGATTCCCGCTGGACACTTCCCTGCATTGTCATCAATGTAGCTCTTTTAATTATACGTAATTATAGGTAATTACATGCGCAAGAAGGTATGAGTTATCCGCTTGAATACAGCACGGCTCAATGCACTAATTATATGTAATTACATTATTTTGCCACTATTTTTGGGTAGTTGGTAGTCTTTTTTCCTGCATCTCTAGATCGGTAACGGTAGCAAATTTACTACCACCTTCAATCTCGATTCGCTGCAGAGGTAACATAGCCCGTTATTTCCATCATGACTCGAGCTTTGCCGCCTGCTTGAACAGCAAAGAAATTGCCCTTTCGTTAATGTCCTCGGGGGTGTTGATCCTGATGTGACGCATTCCCTTGCCGGTGCCTTCTAGTAGTTTGGAAGAGAGTTTTGCTCCCGAAAAGAAATAGAGATTCACGTATTTTGATTGCTCGGACATACTGGCGATATTTTTTCCGTTGATCGAGTAGTTCGGATGGCCCCACTTGATAGACTCGATGGCACGTGGAATTGATTTCTTTGATATCGATCTCAATTTGCTAACTATTGTCCGGAGATTCTGGTCGCGAATTCCTTCAACGTATCCGTCAACAGTCGTCATCTTGTTCACAAAACTAGTTGGTTACAACAAAGCTCGAGGTTACATTCTCAGTAATCTCGCCCAATTCTTCAATTACGAGAGAAACATTGTATGTACCCGGCGTTGCATTTTGAGCGATTGTGAATGGAAACTCGGCTTGTCCATTTGAATCGGTTGTGAAGCTGAAGGTCTGGTAAAGTGTCCCATTCGGGAGGTTGACGTTGAGAAAGCCTTGAAGGTCTGCCTGTGGATAGGATCCGGGACCATCAATTGTAACGTTGATCCACTGATTCTGTCCAGCTGGGATCGTGGTTTGCTCGTAGGCAAAATTAACCGCGTATGTGTCGCTAGCTGTTTGTGGAGGGGGAGTTACCATAGTGTCATTTGACACGGTTCCGGTTTTGGGTTGCATTCCCGTGTAGATGAAGGCCGAGGCAGCGATTATAATGACAATTATCGCAACAATCACGACTAGTATAGTGGATTTCATGTTAGGTATTGTAGATATTGCGCGAAATAAGCTTGACGCATGCTTCTATAGTAATTATGGGCAATTTAATATAACTAGGCGCTAGTGCTAGTACGATTTGGCCATAGCTCTATCGGTGAAGATAGTCGACATTTTCATCCTTATCATGACAGTTGTGGGATTTGGCGTATTGGGAGCGATAGCGCTTACCGGCATTCGCACTGCGAGTTCTATCAGTGTAGGAAGCGTGAACTCGCAAACTGGTAACTCGATCAATGTGCCAATATCATTGAGTAATCCGGGCCCACTCAGTTTGAATGGACTAGACGTTGCAATTACTATCCTCAATGCAAGTGGGACGACGTTGTTTTCTGGCGGCGGAGGTCCGATTTCGCTTGCGCCCGGCTTTTCAGGTGAGCTTCCTATTAGCGTCTCGCTTGACCTCAACCAGTTGCAGAATAGCACTATTCAAACGCTTGCGACCACAAATCAGAACCTGACGATCGATGTCGTTCTTAGCGCATCAGTTTCTTCGATCACGAGCGTCATTGCGGCAATCAGTTCCAGTTATGAGTGGGGAGCGCCTGTCGGCGATTTACAGGTGGGCGAGATCTCTGCGTCGATCTACAATGTAACCTCTGCAAAGTTCATTCTCCCCGTCAGCTTCACTGACGAGTCTCAGACACTTGGGGTAAACGGCTCGATTTCGGGAACAATCCTTGGTCAGGGCGGAAATATTCTCGGCACGATTTCTCCACTGAGCGTGGATGTAGGCACTCAAAGTTCTTTCTCAAATCAGCTTACCGGATACATCAGCTCGAGCGCTCTCACTCAGTCAACCATAACGGTGCAACTTAGTTTTCAAACTTCGTTCGGAGCTTTTACGGAGGAATTTGTGGAAAATGCCTAGAATTCTCGACCTAGAGATTTCAACACCGCGCCTAGTAGGAAGGATTGTTCTCGCATTCATTCTTGCGGGAATCGATTTCTTTGTGTTCTACGTGCTGATCTCTCCGCACAGTACATTTTTGGAAAGATTTCTGCCGGCAAGTGTTGCATCCTCGTTCAGCGCGGCAATGTCGAGCTTTGTCAGTCCGACGCTGCCACTGATCGGGATTGTCATCGCGGTGCTAATTTTCTTCGATCAGATATTCAAGGGCACGAGGATCGCTGGAGCTTTCCTAATCATGACCGGCAGTTTGTTCGCTTGGTACACTTACAGTTTCTTCCAAGGTGGGAAAATGACCTTCAACATTCCCAGCGGTTTGATAAAAAATGTGTCAGGTGTTCTGACGGTCCATGCCACACTCTTGATGTGGCTCTTTATCTTGCCCTCTGTCTTGACAGTACTGAAGGGCGCGCTTATGCTCTACAGCTCGAACAGGCGAAAAACGCAAGAAAGTCCCAGTAATCCTAAGATGACAGCAACTCCTCTTTCACAATCCCCGAGCGCGTGAACTCCAGCGGACAACATTGTACTGAACCACCAGAATTAAGAGCTATTCTGCCACTGCCTTACGCGTGCTCTCTTACCGCATTCTCGACGACAGACATCCGAGGGTGGCAATTAAAGTCAAGGAATTGGAACGCATTTTTGGTCCGATTTTTCCTGAGCTCGATGAAGTCACGCTGCGAATTAGAATGAAGAAACTTCGGAGTGCTGTTGCTATGTACGATCATCGCTCGTTAAGAATCGACATCGATCCCAGGCCGTTTGACCCGGACAAGAACGGACTTTTGCCTTCCGTTATAGCTCACGAAACGATGCACGCCGTCCAGTATATTGACAGGCGGATTCCGCACGGCGAAAGGTCATGCGACATTTTCATGCTCGCCAGACTACCTACAAATCTCTATCCAAAGCAAAGAGACTTTTACGTGAGCGTTCCGCAGAGTGTTCTTTCATCTTCGCCTGAAAGAATTAGGGAGACGGCTGCCAAAGCTCTAGAGTTGCGACGGAAGGGCTTGAGGAACTATATTGTTTGGTTTGAAGCAGAACTCAAAAAATCAGCTACAGTCTAACCTACGAATCAAGCCTTCAGACAAGGACTACTCTATCACCAAGTCTGACGGTACCCGTTTCTTCCACTTCTGCGTAGACTCCAGTTCTACCTTTATGCCTCTTTTGGATCGTTTCCAGCACGACGGGAGAAGCTACAGACGTTTCGGGGTCAAGCGTCGGTATAACGCATCTCGAATCTTTCTTGACAATCCTTATCCTTACGCGTTCGCCAATTTGCAAGGTTTTCTCGAGGAGTTCGTCCTCGTAGAAAGGTTGGTCGTTGCTCCAGTCCGCGTAGAAATTTGCGCGAAACCTTTCGTGTGCCAGATAATCGAGTTTTGTCTCCTTCTCGAGTTGGCGGACAGTTTGCATAGACAACAGGGAAATGGGCCGCGCATCGAAACAACCTCTGCTGGAGTGTTTCATCGAAATCTCATAGCCGTATTTAGCTTCCAGGTACTCTTCAAAGCTCTTGTCAACTACTGAATACTCCCGCCCGTCTGGACAAATTACGACTACGCCTGGAAGACCTGCTTTGTTGTGCGCGGCAAATCTTGGTTTGTGCAGCAAGAATTCAGGAGCCTGCCGCGCGGTCATCCAATGAAATGAATTTCCTTTGAGCTTGTCATCGACAAATGCGTAGATCCTGTCTCCAACAATTCCGCTGATTTCAATTGTAGCTTCGTTGAGATCTTCCCCCATCATCGACTTTACAGGATACCTGCGGATGAATTTGATCTGACCGATTTCTTCCATGGACTTGGAAACCATGGATGATCAGATTTACCTCGGAATTACTTGCGTCGCCGAAGCTTTCAACCTGTTTTTCTCGATTCTCTTGGCGTAGTAGACGGTAATCTCGTAAAGAATGTACACTGGAATAATGATCGGAATGCTGCTGATGAAGGTTGGGTCAGGGTTGACTAATCCCACCGCCAGGGCAACTAGAATGTAGACCCATTTTCGAACACTGGAAAGCTGTTTTGCAGTGATGACCTTGAGCTCCACCAGAGGTATGATGAACACAGGAAAAGTGAAGCCCAGTCCAGTGACAACTGGCACGAGAATGAGCAGGTTGACGAAGTCGCCAACAGACACTAAGGGGTCGAGCTGGAAGGCTTTGTAGAATATCAGGAGTATCCTCATTATTGTCGGGAATATGACGACGAGCCCGAAGATTCCGCCGATCGTGAATAGCGCGGCGAAGGGCAGGACGTATTTTGAAACTGCCTTCTTTTCCCTCAAGTATAGTCCGGGAGCGACGAACCCGTAAATCTGTCCGAATATGATCGGCAAAGTTATTACAATCGCCAGTGCTAGTGAAAGGTTGATGAAAACCGAAACCGGCGTGGTCAACCCCTGCGCGTAGAACAAAAACCCTTTAGCGGTTCTGTTTTCCGCATACTTTAGCGCGCTGATCAAAAGAAAATTGTAACCGAAGAGGGCACTCTTTCCGCCGAAGGGTTGCAATGGATCCGGTAGAGAAGAAACGACAGCGAAGGCAATTATGAAAGCATACAGGCATTTCTTGAGCCTGTTTGCGAGCTCGGCGAGATGGTCGAAGATGGACATTCTCGTGCCATTAATGGTGGCTTCCTCATCCTCCCTCCTCACTGATGCCGGCTCAGTCACGGGAACTCGTCCCTACTTAGTTTCAATTTACTAGATTATAACTATACCCGCAAATGTGACTCAGTATCCCGTCTTCAGAAGCCCGTAATAGTCGAAGACCATCACGCCGTCGCTGTTGCTCAAGGCGTACTGGTATTGCGAAGTATATTCCTGCTTTGTTGAGAGAGCGAGCGGTTCCACGCCTGCTACAATCCCGGAATGAATGTAGGATTGGTCTGTTGACGAGTATGTCTCCAGAACGAGTATATCGGGCTTTAAGGTAGTCGTAAAGTTTGTTGTTGTAATTGCCGTCTTGCCCTGCTTGTAATTTTGCTGCAGCGTCGCGAGAAGGTTACTCTGTGCGCTGTCGCTAAGAGTAGACATGTCCAGATTTATTCCGTCCTCTCCCAGAGTGTAGATTGATGTGGGAATCAGCTGGCTAGAAGCTGTGAAGTAGAGCGAAAAATAGATCTTCAGATTTTCGAGATGCGCGGTGTTTACAAAATAGGTCAGATCGCTCTGCGAGAAAAGAAGGTCACCGCTGCGGTAAATCTGGAAAAAGACCGTGTTAAACCCGTTTGCCTTCGCGAAATTGAGAAAAGTCGTATAGTTTGAAGTATCCACTAGAGCGTTCCCCTGATCGACATAGAGTATTATCAGCTTTCCACTTTCTGTTCCAGTGACCGAAGTGGTCGCAGTAGTAGAGGTCTTGCTCTTCTGGGTCAAGACAAGCGCTCCCGCAGAGATCAGAACAATTACTACGACAACTCCTATGATCACAGGCCAGGGACTTCGCTTTTTTGGCGGTGTGCCTTTTTTTGCCTTGTTTTTCGAGGCAACGCCTTTAGACATCAACTTGTAAGATTCTTTTTATCGAATTTAAGTGACTCTCAACAGAAGCTGTGATATAGATGATTTGAGGGTGTCTATCTGACTTGAGATTCCCGAGGAGCGCGTTTTCCAGCACCCTTTTCACGGCCTTGATCGTGGGAAGCTTCGTTGGTGTAGTTATCACGGCTCTCGTTGTGACAAATTATTTGCCTGCGTCACCTCAAAGTACAACTTTGAGCTTTCAGGAGCTCGCGCTGTATAGTGGACCTGCTTCGGTTCACTCGTACACCGTTACGTGCTCTGGAGACTCACTATTCACTCTTTATGCACAAAACCCAACACCAAATCCGATTTCAATACTTAGCGTGACAATTTCAGGCAACGGGGTCGTCAACGCAACCGCCTACGTTGCGGTGTCGAACAACTCATGTCTTACGCTCTCGGAAGCGGGAGTGTCCGTGCCGGCTGGCAGTGACTACCAGCTTATAGGCTACGTCAGTGCACCGCTTGCCCCCGCAGCAGCTTACAAGTGCGTCGTGCTGTTCAGCAACGGCCAGGTTCTGAACCAGTCATTGATTGCAGAGTTTACCGCTAGCTCGTAGATCAGAGAGTTTCCAAAATTTTGCGAAGCTTCAGCGGATTTGCCTGAACGTGTCCAGTGAGTCTTGAGACTCCCCTGCCCAAAGTGAGTATCGGACTCCCTTTGTCGTAGAGGGTGAGCTTCCAACCGTTCTCTGAGAGACCTTTGGCTGTTGACTCTGAGCCCTTCACCAAGCCCACGACTCCTGTCTGACCTGCTTGGAGCTCGACAATCTTGGAAAGCTTGATTCCGCTCTCCTTGACTCCAGTCGCTTCAACATCCAAAGATCGTAATGCTGCATCTACCTTGAGAAGGGGAAGTCCCTGAATGCCGATCGTTAAAGTACCCGATTCGAACATCGACAACAAATCCAGCGGGTGAAAAGAGTTCATTTACCATTTCACCCTAGAAGAATAGGAAGAACAAAATTATGACAACAATGATTATAGCTGCGATAGCAAGCAGGTGCGCTATTCCCTGTCGTTGCGCTTTCACCTTTAGCAAATGCAATACACCGTCTATTGCTCAGAAGGATTTCTTATATGTTATCATTCCGAATGCTATGTCTGTAGAGTGCCAGACGTGACGCTCTTCAGAATAGAAGCAAAATGACAAATCGGCAAGAACTCATCGACGAGGGAGGTTCCTATTTATCAAAGACGAACAGGGTCGTGACCGGAAAGCACTTTCACAAAGGCAAGGGACTCGGACAGCCATGTCGTCTGTGCAATCAGCCGATTGAAAAATTTCCCTACCTTTCGCATCTAGTCGGTGGATCGAATCACACTCACTACTACCATCTCGCCTGCGCAAAGAAATTGCACATGCTCTGAAACTGAAAATTTATTTTCTGAAGCGGAGAATTGAGTACAGCTTGGCAACCGCTGAATTTGATCAGATAGCCGACGCCTACGACGAAACTAGAAGGGCGCTCGATAAACAGACGCTCGACGGAATAAACGAAATGCTCGCTCGCCACAAATGCCATTCGATCCTTGAGATAGGTGTTGGCACGGGCCGAGTCTCCCTTCCGCTTTCCAGAAACGGTTACGAAATGACTGGCGTGGACATTTCGAGACGGATGATGGAAAAGGCGAAGCTCAAGGGTCTCAGATCGCTCATCCTCGCAAACGGGATCGAAGTGCCATTCAAAAATGGTAGCTTTGAAGCGACGATTATGGCTCACGTCTTCCACCTCCTTGAAGACCCTCTCTCCGTGATGCGTGAGGCGGCGAGAGTTAGCCGCGTTGGAGTGTTTGCCCTGGTCAGGAAGCGAGAGGGTAATCGGCCGTGGTCCTCTTTCTTCGGTAGAGATGATTTTGCTGCTGGCGAAGGTAATGTTGACGAAACTACGAAGAATATCGTGGAGGAGCGACGTGAGCGTTTCAGGAAAATAGCCGAAAAATACGGGTGGAGTCGGGACTCTGCAAGGCACTATCGCAACTGGAAAAAAGAGTCCGAGATTCTAGAAACTCATCCTCCCGACGATCTAAAGGTTGCGAGCGATGTAGTCATAAACGACAGCCTCGAAGAGAGGATTTCTCGTTTCGAGAAGGCCGCGCATGTATTCGTCTTGCGCATGCCCGAAGAGATGAGAAAAGAGATCGTAAGTGAAATGCGCGCGAGCCCACCTCAATGGCAAGCCCAGCCTAGACATGAAATCTATGAAATCGCAATGTGGAAATCGGACGGACTCTTGCGTTGAGCGGTTCACTTTTCTTTAGATTGGCTGGCTTCCATCGAACCTTCATTGGTCTGCTTTTCGGGAGCAGAGAGAATTCCGACAAGACAGATTATCGCAGCTAGTCCGAAAAATCCGAAGAATAGCACGAAAGCAGTTCCGACAGAGCTATAAGACAAGCCTACCACTTATTGGCTGGACGCGATCATGATAAAAATCAATTGGATACGAAAGCAAAACATCACTTTTGTTATTGCTAGGAGGTGAATATATGACAGGATTCACGACCGAGTCGCCCAACAAGAAATTCGTCATTCTGGCAGAGTCGGGGAAATGCGAGGGCCTGCTGCAGGCGTTGGAAGTTAGGAAGGCCGCCGGCTATCGCATAGTTCAGTGCTGGGGATCGGGAGGCGGACAGGGGTTTCTTGGTCAACCGAGCAACATCATGACCTATGTGCTGCTTGAGAAGGTCGATTAGCATTTGGCGGAATAATCAAAAATAGCGAAGTGTCAAGCCTGAATCACCATGCCGTATATTTCGTCAGAAGACAGGCCGCCTATCGATAAGAAAGTGCAAGCTCTTGCTGGTGAGCTCTCTTCGAAGCTGATGAATGAGATGAACAGGGACACCGAGCTATCGCTCTGCTACAAAGAGTCTATCCTGACCATAGCCAAGTTGCTTCACAGCATGCAGCAAGGGGACAAGGAGAATCTACAAGGCAGGGAGGCGGAGCTCGCGCAAGAGATATTCAATGGCGCACAAAGGCACGGCTACCGCGGCGCCTGGCTCGGGGCGTTGGACTATGCCCTAACTAGGTTGATTCAGGTCGTTCCGGCGATGATGGTCGATAAAGGGGCATGGAAGGAAGACTTCAGATTTTGGATCTACGCGCAGACCGTCGGCGCGCTCCAGAGAGCTGCCATCACGATACACCTCGAGGGGAAAGACGACTGGGTAACCGATGGCTTGATCGGCGTCGTGATGGATGTCAAGGACGAGTACAAAAGAAGGGTGAACAGCGCATACGAAGCGAGCCAGATCGTAAAGTCAGGAGACTGCTACACGACGCACTATCGAACTGAGGTCGTGGAAGTCAAGAGTGAAGGCAAAAGGATTGGATACCAAGAGATCATGAAGGACTTTAGTTCGAAACAGGATCGTGATTAGGAATTTACTTCTGTGGGAACTAGACCTCCCGCAACACGTTACTTCGATCGACTATCAAAGTAATGTCATCAACCCTGTTTACTACAATCTCGTCTCCTTTTTTGAGATGATCGCTTGGATTTTTGAGCCGAGCCCTCCAAATCACCCCGTTGATATTTACTTCGCCCATTGGCGATATTGTTTCACTGGACACCAAACCTCTGGCCCCGACCAGCGACTCGGCGCCGGTGACTGGTTTCTTCTTGAGAACCGTTGAGGCATACCATGCGTAAAAGCCGAAAACTACGACTACGACCGCGATCAGAAAAACTTCGAGAAGGTTTACCATTCCTTCAACCACCTAATTCTGAGATGCTTTTGTTATTTAAGCGACGCACAGAATTCTCAAAACTGGTAATCCTAGCGGCGCACATAAAGCTCTTCGACCATTCCGCGATCGGCTTAAAATAAGGCTTGTAGGTACTACTCAGGTTAATTGTCTTGGTAATGTCGGTCTATCTCTGTGTAATCAAAGAAGAAATGTTAGTTTTCAAGAAATATCTTGGCCAGTCCGCCACATCCGATTCAATTCGCAGCTTGCAACGGCGTGGAGAATTGGTGCCGATTGATTCGTGGTCCGAAGTTGGATTAAGCTATGAAAAATACGAAACGGATGCATTAAACCATAACTGGAACAAGATAGTGAAGGCCCCAGATGGACTTCAGCGCCTAGATAGAGTTCCCACGGAAGGTACGTGGGGAATTTTTTACGAAGATTGAAAACCTCGACTTGTGTTTGGGACAGGGAGCATTGCATCAAATTTCAGAGAGGCTTCAAGGTAAACTATCATTGTCCACATCACTTGCATTGTCCTGGGAGGATTTCTGTGGATTTTGCTCGGTGGTCTCTTTCGGATTGTATTTCTTCAGCTTACCTTCCAAGAACTGACTCAAGCTCTGGCCAAGCTGGCTGTTTGTTGGATTTCCTGAAATTATGATAGATCGCCTTTGCCCTGCAGCGGAGAGAACAATTCTTGGTCTCCTTCCCGTACGAGAGTCGTAAAGCGTCAGGTCGGAATACGCGATATCGGAATCCCCGCCGATTGTCTTGTGTATCCGTAGCGAACTGTCGAAGAATTCGTACTTTCTCGGCGAAAACAGTGCAGGTACGAATGCTATCAGAAAGAAGAATGCGAGATAGCCTATTGCGTAAAGGCTAAGGGTGAACAATCCGATGGCAGCCACAAAAGCAAGGTAAATAATTGAAGGGACGACGGAAGCAATTAAAGATCTTGAAACTACGAAGAGTGGAGAGTCGCTCGACATCGAAGGCGTGGAGTCCGGAAGCGCCGAAGGCGGATTGGTTTCAGACGAAGTCGCAACATTGTAGACTGTCGGTTCTTGAGGGGTTTGCAGCGGCGCAGAGAAACTCGGAGTATCCGCTCCAGTCGTGCCGAAATCTTCAAACAGGTATCCACAATACTTGCAAGACTGGGCGTTCTGGTCGTTCTGAGTGCCACACATCGGGCATTTTTTTGTTGAGGCCGTGATTTACCCTGACTAAGTAATGGCGTGATAGAGCGTTTAAGTCTTCAGCGTTTGTCAGGTCACCGGTGGTTCTAGACTAGCGTCTGTTCCTCGCCCTAGGCTCCCTCTCTCTCAGCATACAAAGTCATACAATCCTGAGCCTCGAGTCTCGGCTCGATGGTAGAATTCGAGTACACGGACCACGCTAGGAGGTTATCGTAGATTATACAAAGAACGGAAGTATCATCAGCATCGAAATCCTCGACGTTTCCAAACGTATGCCCAAAAGGAGCCTTGAGAAAATTTCAGTTCGAGCCTAGATTTGTGCTCTAGACATCTGACATCTCTTCGTAGACTTTCCAAAAAGAAACACTTTCCTCCCGCTTTACCTAACTAAAGTCATTTCTAACTATCCTTATATAAATCTCGGATTATATGTCAGCGCATGAAAACAAAAATTACGCAATTCACGTTAGTAGTGAAGAACCAACAAGCCGCTCTTGACTTCTATACAAAGAAAGTGGGCTTCGAAAAGAAAACCGACGTTACTCCGCCTGGAAGTTATAGATGGGTAACCGTAGGTCCTCAGGGTCAGGATCTTGAGCTCGCACTATTTGAAGCGGGAACCATAGATCCTAACGGCTGGTCGGCTAATTGGCGACCAGGCAATAATCCTCCAATTGTAATGTGGGTTGACGATTGTCGGAGCACCTTCGATGAGCTGAAATCTCGGGGCGTTTCATTCAAGCAGGATAAACCAGATGAATTAGCTTGGGGAATCTCCGCCACCTTCTCGGACCCAGACGGTAATTTGTTTTCAATTAACCAACCTCCAAATGCGTCTGCCTGGCAGAAGTAGAGTGAGGAACGAAAGAGGATGCCGCGAGAAACGGTCACGCTTGATACAGTACTTACCGCGGTTGCTGATCCAACTAGGCGCGAAATGCTGGATTTTCTGGTTACGAGATCTCACTCTGCTGGCGAAATCGTATCTCGTTTTCCTCAACTCACTCAGCCTGGAGTGTCGCAACATCTTCGCGTACTCCGCGAAGCACAGCTGGTCAGCGTTACTGTTGAAGCGCAGAGGCGAATTTATTCTCTAAAAGCCGAAGGGTTGCTAGAGTTGCACTCATGGATATCAAAATACCAGCGATTCTGGTCTGACCGACTGGACGCGCTGGAACAGCACCTCGAAAAGAAAAAAGGTGGGAAAAAGAAATGACAGATTCCAGGTTGGGCAGTGTAAGTGTGGAAGGCGACTATGCAACGCTACTTTTCGAGCGTCGATTTTCTCATCCACCGCAGATGATGTGGGAAGCGATCACTGATCCCGACGAGCTCACAGAATGGTACATGACCAAGGCGAAAATCGACGGCAGAGCTGGCGGGAGCATCGATTTCGTTGCGGGTGTTTCACAGTTTCACGTCACCGGGAAAATACTCGTATGGGAGCCTCCGCGTGTCTTTGAACACGAGTGGAACGTGGAGCCTAGGAGGGAATTACCAAAGGGAGAGCGCGCCATAATCAGGTGGGAGCTTACAAGCGAGGGCAATGCAACTGTTCTGAGACTAACGCACCGCAATCTGACACGGGCGACTTCGCTGGGATTTGCGCCAGGGACACACGCTTTTCTCGACCGGCTTGAAGCCTACCTGAATAATACTCCTATGCCTGACTGGGTAAAGCGCGTTGAAGAAATGCGCGCGAGCTATCCGAGCTGGCGGCGTCCGTCATAAGAGTGGACTTCTTTCGTTCGATCTTTTACTTTCTAAGATCAGGTTGTTGGCTGATTAACCTGCCCGTTTGAATTGTCATTCACTCGCTTGTTGAAAGTGTAGTTATTCGTAGCCAGGCCTATGGCCGCAATCAGAATCGTCGATATTATTCCAAGGGGCGAATATGTAATCGAAAGCCGTGGGCATTTGGTAGATACTGCATTGTTGGAGAGTCTCCTTGAAAAGTTTCAGCGGTAAATGTCTCGTTCAATCGGCGAAGATTGAAATCGCTAAATGCATGCCACTTTTAATTCAGGCACGTCTTGGTTTTTGAACGAAAAACCCTGATCCAACAGTTCTGTGATTGTTACTATGTTGAGTGAAGCATCCAATCCAACCCTGTCGGTATCCCTTTTCCTCCAAATCCACGCTTCCTGCCCAGTTCTAGAATTCTGCCAGAGTTCTGCTTTGAACCCGCGAGCAATGAGTGAGTCTGCGTTTTGTGTCATTCAATATCACCCATTGCTAGGAGAAAACGACTGCCGCGATTTTCTTCTTTGTTTCAGCGATTATCTCTTGTATTTTTTTCATTTTTTCTTCATCAACGTAATCATTGTTCGTCATTATCATCTCTTTGATGTCACGAACATCCCCGAGAAAGCCAAACTTGCCTAACCATCCTGCATGTTCCCTTCCCTTTTGCAGCCTACCGACGAGTTCCTCGTTTTGTTCTAGGTATTTTCTTCCCTCTGCGGTGATCGAGTAGACTCTTTTTCCGTTCTTCTCCTCTAGCGAAACATAGCCCATATCATCGAGCTCTTGAAGCGTCGGATACACCAGCCCAGCGCTAACGGGACGCTGATAGGTCGTACCCAATTCCTGAATGAGAGCGTACCCGTGCATGGGCTTTTCGGCAATGGCCATAAGGATGAGAAACCTAAAGTCCCCTCTTCTAACGTCAAAGTCTTTTTCACGATGATTCCAATCAAAGCGCTCTCGCCTCTCGCTACGATCAAACCCTCGCTTGCGTCGTCCATCGTTTTTCCTTCTCTCCCTATTTCTCTGAGACATGTTATCACCAGATATATCACCAGATATAGTATTAAATATATCGGTTGAACTTGATAGCATACTGAATCACGCTACCGACTCTCAAAAACCACCCGACTTTCCCAGGTCCAGCAAACTAAATACTGACACCCAGAGTACACTTTTTGCATTTGATTTCCTTACTAGCTTCAGAAGGATACCCTCGCAAAAGATAATAAGAGCTTAGGAGCTTTTGCCCCTATGGGCAGTGTTAAGGTCGTAATTAGCGATGACGTTGAACGGAAATTCAGACGCGTCGCTATGAAAAGATACGGCTATGGGAAAGGGGCCTTAAGCGAAGCGGCCGAGGCCGCATTTGGCGATTGGTCCTCTAGGGAAGATACTGATTTTCCTATC
>JASHPO010000004.1 GCA_030038075.1 Nitrososphaerales archaeon
GTTTTCGTTCGTGAAGAGATACGTCGATGATATTGTGCTGGTGAGCGATGAAGAAATTATTGCCGCAACAGCGCAGCTTCTCAGGAAGGAACACGCACTGGCAGAGCCATCGGGCGCGGCCGCACTTGCTGGCTTGCTCAAGGTCAGAAGAGAGACGGGAAAGATCGAAAAGTCGGCCGCAATCGTCTCGGGTGCGAATATTTCCAGAGAAATACTCGCGAGAATAGCTGGATAATCGCCTCCAATCGATTCTCCTTCAATCAGGTCGAGTTCCAAGACTCATAAGTATCTTTGATCTCGCTGCTGGATGGCTTTGCTAAGAGTGGCCCGGACGGCAGTATGCGTTATTAGGTTCGAGGTTACTGCAAAGGAGATGGAGTTTTGAGCCATGCGGCGTAGAACCGTTGCAATGGTAAGTGCAATGATCGTTATTTCGGCACTATTGGTTTTTCTTTCTCGCACCAGTCCAGCAAATAGACTACAAATGCAATACGAGATACTGCAACTTCTATCAAAGGTCTTTCGGTTGTCAATTTACCACTCTTGGCGATTCTTACGATAGCGGATACGGACTCGCTTTAGGATGTATTCCGCGTATCTTTTGAAGATGATCACCGAATTTTAATTGCAAGAAATTGGAGAAAAACTAGGCTTGTTTTACCGAAGACTTGAAACCCCGCCGATCTATCATAACGATTAAAATTAGTTGCACTAATCTGACCGTCAATGACAACAGCGCTCCTCCTCATTGACGTTCAGCGAGACATGCTCGACCCGCCGAATCCGGTGCCTGGTCATGCCGAGATCAGAAGGGCCCTTGAGTGTCTGCTCGAGAGCGCGAGAGACGCAAGAGCATTTGTGATTTACGTGCAAAACGACGGATCACCGGGAGACCCGGACGAGCCTCACACACCTGGTTGGGACTTGAGCTTTTCACCACTTCGGGATGACCTTGTAATCAGGAAAAGCAGGGCAGATTCTTTCACAAATGAGGCTCTGGGCGAGGCCCTTGCTTCCAAGAGAATTGATCGCGTAGTGGTGGCGGGAATGCAGAGCAACTACTGTATCTCCGCGACGTGCCGCGGCGCGCTGTCCCGCGGACTGAAGGTCGTACTTGCATCCGGTGCTCACGCAACATACGATGAAGGAATGAGCGCTTCGGCCATCGCCGATCGGGTTGAGGAAGAGCTAGTGAAAGAAGGAGCAGAGGTCGTTCCTTTTACGAGAATTGAATTTATTTAGCCCTGCGCGTTTTTCGTTGACTCGCTTCCGAATAGATGAGTCGTAGTATAAGTTCTCATTCCCATTTTACTAGCAGCTTTGGCAAGATGAACATCCTCTGTTACCAGAGGTTCATTCCTATCCTTCGCCATCGCAATGTATGATGCGTCGTAGAATGTCAGTCTCGAGTCTTTTGCAATTTCGAGAACCGTGGTTGTTTTGACCTTCTCGAATAGAACGACGTTCATGATATCAGGGAGACTCTGCAGAACGCTGGATAGAGCTCCGGAGGCCTTTTCATCAATGATTCCCATTTTTTCCTCTTGAATCACAGAATTGCCTATTTCATAAAAAGCCAGATCAAGCGTACTTGAATTTCTGAGGCTGCGCAGATCCTTGCCTTTAATCACAATATACGTAGAGCTTGCGTCGAAAAACAGTTCCGATCACACCACCTGATTGTAGTCAGTGAAGCTTTCTTCCTCGCCCGCTTCTTATGTCGCGGACTATCTGCTCATTAGTTACCCTGCTAAGGTCCACGCCCCGCAGTAGGTCTTCAAGCTGTTGAATCTTCTTTTCCTTCAGGGCACTTTCTAGCCCACTTCGAATTGCTTCGGACACGTTCACGCCAGATCTCTCAAGCTCCTGTTTGAGCTTCTTGGATACCTTGGCGGAGACTACAGCGGTGTTCTGACTTCTTACCATATCAATAGCATTACTGTTGGTAATACCTTTGTTAATACCTATAGATAAGATTTCGCTAGTTTCCAGCAGTAATCGTGGATATCCCATTTACCTTTCTAACCTTGAATATTTGGTCTGCAAAACTTTCGAGCTCCCTCTCATGCGACACCAGAATTATCTGGGGACAGTTGAGCTCATCCAAAATGTCGCGTACTCTTCCCAACTGATCCTTGCTAAAGCCGTCCGTCGGCTCGTCCAGAATCAAAAGGTTACACTCCATTCCCGTCGAGACTTTTCTCACGATACTGTTGAGCGCCAGGCGGTAGGCGAGCGCGACGCTGGTTCTCTCGCCGCCGCTGAGATACGAGACATCTTGGTCAATTCCGTCCTGCTGGATTAGCGGCGTGAAATCCTCGTCGATTTTTGCTTCCTTACCCGGATCGTCGATGAGCATGCCGAACCATCTCTGGAATTGCGCGTCAAAATCCATGTTGATGCTTGTCATTACGTATTTTTCGATTAATTCGACCGTGGGGGAAAAATAGTCGTCGAGCCACATCGAATAATCATTCAGCTTTTCTGCCTTCTCTTTCTGACCTAACTTTATCTCGAGCGATTTTACAAGCTCCTTGGATTGATCCTCCCAATTTCTAATGTCGGCCTTATTTCTTTCAATTTTCTTTCCTAGCTCAGCCAGTTCGTCAACGCACACATCCACAGAACGCTTGAGTTTTGCAATCTCTGACTCCACAGTGTTCAGTTTGAGGACGCTCGCCTTGGCAGTCTTGAGCTCCTGACTATGCTCCTCGATCATTTTCGACGCTTCGCTAAATTTCGACTTGTGTACGGTGAGGTCATCAGAGTATTCCTTCTGTCTTACGACGAGCTCATCCAGAGTTACAAGCGTCTGATCGTAATTTCTCTTTAGCTCCGCTGTTTCCTTGAGTTTCGCGACGGCCTTCGAGTACTCTTCCACCCGCTCGCTGACTGAGTCAAGCTCCTTTTGTTTGTGCTTCAGTTTATCGGAAAAAGAGTCAGCTTCGATCTCTTGGTCGCAGGTCGGGCAAACCTTCTCCTCCAATATAGTTTCGTAGTCTTCAAGTTTGGACTTGATTTGAGCCTCGACTGTGCGGAGCTCTCTTTCCTTTTCCTCTTTTTGCTTCATTTCGGATTGCAGTTCTTCAACTGACCTTATGGTAGGATTAGCCAAGGATTTCAGTTCAGTTATTTTATGCTCATTGAGTGAAATTCTCGAACCGAGCTCGACTATTTTCTTTTCAGATATCGAAACCTCTTTTTTCTTGTCACCGATCATGAGAGAAAGCGTTTCTATTTTTCCAGTTTCGGTTTTCAACACTCCTCGTTCGTCCTGCAGCATGTCGTTTCTTTCTTTCAGTTCGTTCAGTAAATTTTTCTTTTCACCCTGCTTTGCCTCTAAATCCTCAATCTCCCTGGATTTTGCACGAGTGGCAGAAGCCAGGCTTTCGATCCTTTCCTTTATCTGGGGGATATCAGAAGCATTGATCTGAAAATCTCTGGATCTACGGCTGACCTTATCGCTCACCGTTTTTGCATTCTCAGCTGCCACCTTGTATTCCTCGAGGCGGAACGCCTTTCGAAGAGTTTGAAGACGATCGTCAGCGTCCTGGGTGATGACTTCCTTTATCGTCTCTTGGGGTGTGTAAATCGCGTACCTGTAAATTAGGCTCTTCGCCTTGGGGTTTACCGGTTCGTTGAAATCCAAAATCTCCAGAACTTTTTCCTTGATCTCGCTCGCCGAGTAACTCTCGATTATGCCATCAAACCGCAAGGCGCACTTGTCCTGGTCGTATTTGTTGGCCTTCTTGATCAGGTGGCGCTGGACCGTATACTCTTTACTTCCCGATTCGAAAATTATTGAAACCATTCCTTCGCTCTCGCCGGTCTTGAGCAAGGACCCAGGCTTTTCGGAGCCGAGGCCAAACAGAGCAAACTCGATCGCCATGAGTATTGTTGACTTGCCGGAGCCGATGTCGCCCTCAAACAGCGTGCGCCCCATTGGGAACTCTACGACCTGGTTTTTGTAGCTGCGTATGTTTTCCAGTTTCAGTTTCTTTAGTATCACTGCGAAAACTCCTCGGTTATATTCAACGACTCGACGCTTGACTTTACTATCCTGTCCGCGTACCCGAGCTTTGTCTCCCCGGACTTTTGCTGCTGCTTCAGTATTTTCAAAAGCTCGATTGCAGACGCCGCGCCTTCGTCTCCCTTCAAGTTGGACTGCGTAACTTTTACCGAGCCGATGTTCTCCTTGAATAGACTGGTCTCTATGGTCTGTGGGTCTTCACCGCTGACGCGGTTTCCCTCGAATTCTTTTGTTGAGAGGCTGAACCTATTGAACAGGACGAACAGAGCACCTCTCGTCAGCAGATTTCGGCGGAGCAATTGAAAGTCGATGTCGTTCGTCCTTCCCCCGGAAAGCTCGCCCTTTACCCGGATGATTACGACCTTCCCATTGACATCCAAGCGATCAAGTCTTTGCGAGAGATCTTTCATTAGTTCGTGTGAGTTTTTGCCGGTCGCGTTAAACTCCTGAAATTCTCCGTCAAATCCCTTTACAGGGACAAATTCAACGGTCGTGATTTTTTCCTCAAATGCTACCACGTAAAACCCGCGAGCCACCCCCTTGGCAGTATCCTCAATGTCTCTACCGTAGCCAGTAAACAGTGGTCCTGGAAACACTATCTTCGAATATCCTGGAAGTGTGAATTCGTCTTTCTGGTGTATGTGGCCTCCGGCGTAGTAATCAAACCCTTTGGGAAATTCTGAGATAGGAACTGCTTCAGTTTCGCTTAGAAAAGTGGGCTTTAGTTCAGCTATTCCGCCGTGAAAGGCAAATATCTTGAACCCTTTCTCGCTTTCAAGCCTTTTTCTGTCAAGATCCTCGTACGTCTTGCTCTCAAGGCCCACTCTCCTTGCAGAAATTCCCGCAATTTTAGCGCCGCTTTTTGGATCAGTTGTAAACTCCAAGATGACATATCCTTCATCATCCTTTCTCGATTTCATAACGTTCGTCAGGATACCTGCCGTATCCAGAATGTCAATGATCGACGTACCGTTCGGAGTGTAGTCATGGCTGCCATAAATTGCGTACAGTGGAATGCCAGCGAGCTGTAGCTTTCGCAAGATTAGGATTGAATCGTTAACGACAGACAGATCCGGTATGCCGACGTGGTAAATGTCACCGCAAACCAGAACAAAGTCGACGCGGAGTTCGATACATTTCTTCACAGTTTCCTCGAGAACCTGTTTTTCGAGCTCTCTAATTTCCGGCTCGCGGTAGGCGCCGAGGTGAATGTCGGAGATGTGCGCGAACCTGTGCAAGGAAAAAGTCACCTTCGGGGAGGTCTGGATCTATCTAGGTCAAACTCGTTGCTGGCCACTGTGCTCTTACGGTCTTCCACGATTTTCTCAAAGAGCGGAGTGTAAATTGGAATCGCAAACTTGGCGAATATGCTACTGACTATCGCCTCTCCCTTGTCGAGACTTGCGATGGTTCTGTCTTCGTCTGACAGATCCTGCGCCGAGCTGTTGATTATCGCCGATCGCTCGCTCGCCATTTCATTTCCCAAAATGATCTTCGTGTTCATGTTTGTCAAAACTGTCGTCGGTATTACGCTCGCCAGCTGTGTAATCGCGACTAGGCCCACCTTGAACTTTCGCCCTTCACGAGCGATCCTGCTGTAGATGTTGTCGCCCTGCGCGATCTTGTCCTCAGCTAGGACGCGCGGCGCCTCCTCGATCACGACGCCAACTGGCGGCTTTTCTTTCAATTCGCCTTTAGCTTTTGCTCTCTTGTAGTTGTAAAAGACCCTACTCGCTACAATGCTTCCAATCAAAAGTTCAGCCTCCTCGCCAAGCCTAGAGGTGTCAACAATTACAATTTGGCATTTTTCCAGTGCCCTAACGATGTCTTCAACGGTCGACTCGCCCGCAGTTGCGGAAAAGACATCGCTGTCGCATATCAGTTCTCCAGCCTGTTCGTACACGCCGAGCGCTCTCCTGAATTTTCTTTGTAGGACTCGTAGCGTGACGTCCTTGGTTCCTTCGACGGGCTCGCCTCGGACGATTTTTTCAATCCAGTTCGCGTTGAACTTTCGATAGTATGCCGAAATCGCGTCTTCCTGCGCGTCCGTAAAGAAGAAAATCCCGTCAAAATGCTCGGGCTCGAGCGACTTCAAGTTGATGACCAAGGTGTTAGCTCCGGGTGGAGGATCCTGGCTGTAGTATCTAAGCGAGCCCCTTGCACTAGGATGATCCTTTAATCCAAACTTGTCTCCGCTATAGTACTCGTCGTGGGCGTCGATCACAAATATGCCGAACTTCCTTGTGTCCATCGCGCTCCAGAGTAAGACCTTGACTAGGTTGCTCTTTCCTCTGCCGGTTGTGGCCGCGATCATCGCATGATGGGTGAGGAAGCTCTCACCATCAAGATGGACGTCAATGTCCAAGACTTTAGATCCGCTCCTGACCTTGCCGAGATAGATCGGGTATTCTGGTGGTTTTGCAAGAAATTCAAGATCTTCCTTTGTCGCGAGCCGAACCGACGAGAAAAAGGTGGGGAGTATCTTTGGAATCTTCAGTTCGTTCTTGTTCACTCGCAAGACTCCCTTAACAGAGGCCATCGTGTAATTCCTGAGCTTTGGGTCCATGAAATCCAACCCCGCGGAGTATCCTTCAAGCTTCAAACCGGCGGCGAGCTCTCTGATATCTGCAGGAATCTGGCTTCCGTATCCTAGATTGAAGACCTTGAGAATCAGGTATCCTCCTTCGCTCTCTTCGGCGACGAGAAGATCCCCCAGCTCGATATTTTTGCCGTTTTTCTCCCTGATAGCGATCCCAGCGACCTCTCCACCGATGACTTGTCCGACAATTTCTAGTTCTTCTTCGCTCATCATCTCACCAAGAGATTCAGTATGTTGTGTGCGTCGCTGGAGCGGACGTGTGTCATGAAGTTGGAACCCGTCTTGGAAATGTGTGACATTAATAGGGCATGATAGTACTGCATTTCGTCGTAGGAAACTCTCGCAAACCTGTCAGCATCGATCAACCCGTAAGGATAGCCGGGAAATGTGGCATCATAGGAATTCCGGCACAAAAGAGAGAATATTTCCTCTCTTCCATCTTTGCCCATATGCTCGTACTCGTCTCTCTGGATTTCGAACCGGAATGCCCTCTGGCTTACTGGATTGAGTCTAGCAATTGTAATGACTACGTTATGGTCTACTGAATGCGACTCTGCGACAGGATAGTACCAATTGCCTTTGATTTTCTCTCTCTCCGCCAGAGCACTAACCGCGCCCACAAGCGAGAGACCGGTTGTTGTGAATATCGTGCTGGTTTTGGACATTCCTGTGAGTATAACTTTGCGATCTTTCGCAGCAAGAGACAGCGCCTTCACGTACTTTGCCTCGTTCGTAAAATTGCTTTGCAAAGTGCCGTCCATAACGATGATATCTCCCTCGGACAATTTCTCCAAGGCGGCGAGCGCCACTCTCCACTCGCCGAATCGTCTCGCCACGGAACCGACCCGATCAATGTCAGCGCGCTGGTTTCCGTTCATCAAGCTTCTGTCGGTTGATGAAAACGAGAGGTCTGCCTCGTCCGGTAGATACATCTCGGATTCATTGTCTGAAGCGATGATAGATGTCTCATAGTGTATCTCCTCTCTTTTGAAGCGTGAATACGTGGAAGAGAAAAATTCCACTCTGGGCAGCTTCCACTCCTCCCGGTTCTTTCCGCTCCAAGCGGTGGAATAAACCCGATTCAACTGAACGGAGAAATTTGGCGCTCCCATAATTTCCTGATTTCCTCCGTCAACAAAGGCGATCTTCCTTGAAGATTTTCCGTCGGGAATCGATTGAAAGCCCTCCTTGACAAGTGGAAAGGAGGTCACACCGCTCTGCCCAAAGTATGGACTGCCGATGTCGTCATCAAAAATGTTCTTTTCCAGAAATTCAATGGCCTTCTGGGCAGCTTCGAGACTCACTTTTTCACCTAGGATACAGCAGAAGTAGCAGCTACGAAGAGTTTCAGCGAATTAAAGTTTTGATCAAATTTCGTCAAAGCTTTTGCCGAGAGTTCCTATCCCGCCCCAGTATCTGTAGAAATCCGATTGCTTCAGCTTGGGTATTCTCTTTACCGGGATACCCATCGCCTCCCTTACCGCCATCCATATGACGTTCGCCCCGCCGAAAACGCTCGCCGCCATCGTGCCCTGGACCCTGGGATTGCACTCCAGAATCTTCGGAACCCCGCCCCCGTCGAGCTTGAACTGGAAGCCGAATGCGTATCCCAGCTTCAAGGCGCGGGCAAGCTTCAACGAGTAACCTATGATGTCCTCCCTGTATTCGAGCCTTGTCCTGAAGCTAATCCCGTTCACAATTTCCATTCTCAGGCGCGGTATCGCAACCGAGACCTTCTCTCCGGCGAATGCATCCACCGTGTATTCATCTCCGGGCAGGAACTCCGTCACAAGCAGTTCGGGGAAGGCGCCGCGCTCCAGGATTTTTGAAAGTCCTTCCAGTGATATCTCCGTGGTATTCGGCTTTTCGGAGAGGAACCTATTCGCGTCCCACGATGTCTCCTCCCTCAAGACGCGAAAACCCCTGCTCCCGAAGGAGATCTGGGGCTTTACGACGACCACACTTTTCGGATATCCCAGTTGAAAAGCACGTTCTCTCAATTCTTCTACAGAATGTGCAATGTAAAATTCAGGGCACGGAATCCCAATCTCAACGCAGA
>JASHPO010000028.1 GCA_030038075.1 Nitrososphaerales archaeon
TTACGAAGTCGAGTTTGTAATTATTGTGATGCTTAGAACCTCGGCATTTGTCGGCTCGAGCGGCTGACAATCAGCGTCGCCGCTTGAAGCGCAGTCAGCGTTGACAGGTAGTTTTCCAATCGCTTGCGCAACACTCAAGCCAGTTATCAATTTGCCAAAAACTGTGTACAGACCATTGAGCGATGTGTTGTTTCCTAGATTAATGTAAAACTGGGAGCTTCCACTGTCATTGGATGAGCCGCGTGCCAGACCCAGATAACCCACATTGTTAACGTATCCTTCCTTGACGGTGGTCGAGTTTGTTTCCAGAGGGACAGTTGTAGTCGCACTCGTATCGCCCCAATCGGCTTCGACGCCCCCACCGTTCTTTGTGGTCGGATCACCGGTTTGAATTACAAATCCGGCAACTATCCTGTGCCACACGAGATCCGTGTAAAACCCAGAGTCTGCAAGGCTGACAAAGTTGGCGACAGTTTTGGGCGCGACCGAGGGGAACAACGCTGCCTCCATCGTACCCTGCGTTGTGACGATAACAGCGCATTCACTAACGGGACATGCGATTGTTGAAGCAGTGGTTGTACTGGTGGTTGTGGATTTTAATGAAGAGTAGGAATAGAACGCGACCGCGCCAGCAACTATCGCGATTATTACAGCGACTACGATGTAAGTGAGCTTGTTGCTGCTCTTTGCAGTTTTTTTCGCTTTCTTTGACGTGTGTGGCAAAGGGGACTAGGAATTCTTACGATGAGCTATTATGTTTTTTTAAACTCGAATGCTTATTGCAACCCGTTTATATCATCGTGATTAGTCTTGTTCCTTGAGGAGTACGTCATGTCTACCGATGTTGAAGATGAATACAGCGTCGAGGTGTCCATGAGGGTGTCAAAGTACGGAAGGAATGTTGAAACAAAAACCATTGATTTTGGGAAACTCAAGGAAGCTCAAGTAAGAGGGTTGACGGATCTCTTCGCCATGCTGGCGGCTAACATCGAGTACATCAAGAAACTCACGCCTCAGTTTGAAAAATTGGACAGGAGCAAACCCGACTATTTGCAGTGAGGGTCCGGTTTGGTCAGAGTCTGCATCAGCGGGCATCTCAAGGACTACACCGGCAGGAAAAGAGAGTTTGAAATTTCAAATGCCGAAGACATTTCTTCACTCATATCCACACTCAACAAAATCTTTCCAGGAATTAGAGACAGAATATTCGACGACCAGGATAAGACTAGACCCTTCGTGAACATTTTTGTTAACGGCGAAAACATACGAGACGGCCAGAACGAAAACACAAAACTTAAGGAAGACGACACTGTCCACATACTCCCTTCTGTAGCTGGTGGTCTTTACGCCTAAAGAATCATCGATTCTAGTTGTAGGTACGAGAAAGGGAGCTTTCATTTTCACCTCGACCGACGGCCGCCGAACTTGGAAGGCATCAGAGCCTCACTTTCGCGGGAATGAAATTTACAAAATAGTTTACGATAGAAGAAACAAGCTCCTGCTCGCTTCGGTAAATGATCAGCACTGGGGCCCGAGCATCGCCCAAAGCTCTGATCTGGGAAAGACTTGGAAGATATCGAATCCACCAAAGTACCCGAAAGAGTCGGGGCTCTCAGTGAAAAGAATTTGGAGCATCACTCCAGGGTCCGAGGACGAGCCAAATGTAATTTATTGCGGCGTCGAACCCGCGATGCTCTTCCGGAGCGACGATGCTGGAGAGAACTGGAAGATCAATGAGGCTCTTTTGAACCACGAAACGCGACCCAAATGGACGCCGGGCGGAGGCGGTCTGTGTCTCCATACGGTTCTCGTCGATGAAAGGGATACGAATAATTTGCACGTCGGCATCTCGTCGGTCGGAACGATAAATTCGAAGGACGGCGGCGCGTCGTGGAAGTTCCAGAATAAGAATGTCCTCGCCGACTTTTATCCGGAGAAATATCCGGAGTACGGGCAGTGTGTTCACAAGATAGTTAGGCACAAAGAGCGTCCGGACGTGATATACCAGCAGAACCACTGCGGAGTTTATCGTAGCGATGACGGAGGAGAAAACTGGAAGGACATTAGAAATAACCTTCCTTCGAGGTTCGGCTTTCCAATGGCCGTGGACGCCAACGATCCAAAGCGCGCCTACGTGGTACCGCTCGAAGGCGATTTTTCGAGAATTGCACCGGGCAACAAGTTCCTAGTATGGGCTACGGACAATTCGGGGAAGGAGTGGTATCCGCTCGCGAGGGGTTTTCCAAAGCCCTCCTACCTAGAAGTTCTGCGCGATGCCATGGCTACCGACGCCGAAGATCCGGGCGGGGTTTACGTAGGCACGAAGACTGGACAATTATTTGCCAGCCGAAACCACGGCAACACCTGGACTTTGGTGAGCGGGACGCTTCCCGAGATACTCTCGGTGCATGCTTCCGCGGTCTAGCGAAAAATTGGGTTAAAGCACATTCGTAATGTACTTGTTAAATCCGTGTAATTCTATTAACTACACGTAGTACAATGAGCCAGAAAGCCACTTCTGTAAGACTCTCCACTGCCACGGCAAAGCGGCTTGATCGCCTCGCGAAGGTAATTAATCGTCCAAAATCTCAGTTGATCTAGAAGGCGTTGGAAGAATACCTTGGAGAATACGAAGATTATCTCACAGCGATAGAAAGATTGAATGATGAGATAGTTTCCGAAAAGGAACTGCGAAAGAAGCTTGGTCTATAAGATCGAGTACAAGGCTTCGGTTTCACGTGATCTAAGGCAGCTTGACAAAAAGATTGCGAGCAAAATCATTTCACAAATAGGCGAATTGCTTTCCGAGAATCCCGACGTTGGAGATCGCTTACATGGAGAGTTTACGGGCTGTTCAAATTACGCTTAGGTGAGTACAGGGTTATCTATGCGAGAACTAGAGAGAAGTACTCATCCTTAGAATAAGGCACCGTGGCAAAGCATACGGATGAGCATGAAATTGTAAATCCTAAAGTGAAATAAGGCCCTTCTCAGCGCAATACTGAGCTCTCCTTGAATTTGCTCAAGTATCACCAAATTATCTGGGAATATTCCTATAAGCAACAGAAGACGACAACTCTCGCGGCAGATTTTATTGGATACGTTCGATTGTATCGCGACGAAGGTTGAAGTGAGAGCGTTCTCGAAAAAGCCGGTTCCGGCGGATGTCAAAGCAAGGATTCTCGAAGCTGCAAGACTCACTGGAAGCTCCATGAACACCCAGCACTGGCGATTCATAGTTGTGCAGGACGAGGGGAACCTGAAGCAGCTTGCCGACGATAGCTCCACCGGCGGCTGGTCGGCGGACTCGGACTTTTCAGTGATAATACTGACAGATCCGAAAGTTCCAGGACATATAATCGATGCCGGGAGAGCTCTTCAAGACATGCAACTGGCCGCATGGGACGCGGGAGTCTGTTCTGGAATATTCACGGGCGTAAAAGCGGACAAGATGCGCAAGGATTTCGCAATCCCCAAGGAGTTGGAGATAACCGCCGTCGCTGGCTTTGGCTATCCTAAGGAAAGCGTCACGGGGAAGAAAAAGGACCGAAAGCCTCTCGGCGAGATAGCCTTCGGCGAAAAGTTTGGCAATGAAATTGATTTCAAAGTCAAGTGAACGGCCGGCCAACGGATTGCTTTTGGTAATAGCAAAGGATTTCGAGCGTTCGCATCAGTAGAACAGCCGTTCTTTTGACTGGTCTTTAATCCAGCAGCCCTGCACCTGCGATTCATGCAGAACAATGAGCGCGGGATGGGCATCAAGAAAGCCGGCATCATCATACTGCTCGTCATGGGAATATCTATTGGCCTGGCGGTAATCTCGGCGTTGCCGCAGAATGGCGGAACTACTGCCTCGACAACTGGAACTGACTCGACAGGCGATGGTTCTACCACGGAATCGCCACAGGCGAATGCCATCCCTCAAGGTCTTGGCTCATTCCAGAATTATTCTGAGCTTAAAGACTTCATAGCCGCTAACGCGCAAAGTGCGCAGCAGTATAACAACAACGGCGGCTTTTTCGGGCTCCCCGTAGTTTTCGGAGGTGCAACGGTCTCGGCAGCAGCGACCATTGAGGCCACGATGGCTCTTGCTCCAAGCGCCACGGCTGCCGACAGCACCCAGTCGACCCCGTCTTACACGGGAACAAACGTCCAAGTCCAGGGAGTTGACGAACCCGACATTGTAAAGACGGACGGAACACACTTGTTCGTTTCTAACACCAACGCGGTGACGATCATAAACGCCTACCCGCCGAACTCTACGTCCATACTTTCTACCTTGACATACACGAACGGAAACATTCAGGGAATTGAGATCGCCCAGAACCGCCTCCTCGTGATAAACGAGAGAAGTACAAACACGACGTACGTCGATCTCCTTCTTTACAACACGACAGATCTCTCGGCGCCAAAACTCATGGAAAACGAGAGCATCGCTGGAGATTACGTTGCCGCAAGGCTCGCTGACGGTTACCTCTACGCGATAATCCAAGAGCCGTCATACATTTTCAACGGCCCCAACGCGACGGGAGTGCTGCCGCTGGTGACGGTGAACGGCTCGACCAGTGTTCTCCCACCTTCGTCGGTATACTACACTCCCATCGACGCGCAAATCGACTACTATACCATGATAGTGAGCATCAGCATGTCCACGGGGAACGCGAGCACGATCTCGGTATTGACAGGACCGTCGTCCACGATCTATGTTTCCACGCAAAACATCTACGTCGTCTACACCGATTACCAGCAGTACTACGCGGACAACATTCCGGGAGACGTATTCACCGGAGGTGTCATTTCACCGCCCATGACTCCAAACACTCAGAACAGCACGATCTTCCGCGCCGCCTACCTGAACGGCACGGTGACAGTTGAAGCGGCGGGATCAGTTCCGGGAAGCGTCCTAAACCAGTTCTCGCTTAACGAGTACAATGACTACTTTATGGTCGCCACGAGTCGCGAAGCATCCATCGGTGGCACTTACACGATAAGCGACGACGTGTATGTGCTGAACATGAACATGAGCCAAGTCTCGGCTATACGAAACATCGCGCCCGGCGAGAACCTCTATGCGGTGAGCTTCGTGGGAGACATGGGCTACGTCGTCACATACGAGCAGGTCGATCCCCTCTTTGCGATCTCCTTCCAGAACATCACTAATCCTGTTATCGTCAGCGCCCTAAAGGTGAACGGCTACTCCGACTATCTCTATCCTCTGGCAAACGGTAACTTGATCGGAGTCGGGAAAGATACCGTTCAGTCGTCGACTGGAAACTTTTCGTACTACCTTGGACTCAAAATCTCGCTGTTTCAGGAGCTGCCAAACGGTACGGCGTCCGACCTCTCTGACTATTACATCGGAGACCGCGGGACAGATTCCCCAGTGTTGACAAACCACTTGGCTTTCACATACGACACTGCGACAAATGTCATGGTGATACCCGTAACGCTCGCTCTGGTGAGCGGTAACCAGCCTACGAGTCCTGACAGCCCGCCGCCTTACGGGAATACGGTGTGGCAGGGAGTCTACGTTTTTAGCGTGAATTCGACGGGCTTCACTCTACTTGGCACGGTGTCGCAATATCCCGCCAGCCAGCCCTACGGCGACTCGCCGAACAACAACCTGCAGATTGACAGGAGCGTCATCATCGGCAACTACCTCTACACGATTTCAAACCAAGAAGTCATGGTCAGCAGTCTCTCGACGTTCTCCACCGTATCTACAGTCCAACTGGCGGGAAGTTAGGTCGCCCTCGGGTTGTTCCAGAACCATTGCATCTGGGGCGGCTCGATGTTTTCCTGCCAGAGTAGCGCTATCAACTCCCCCAGATGGTAAAGCTGCTCTGTGAAGGACTGGAACAGGACTTCTTCAACTGAGAGGTCGAACGATTTACCTGACTGGAGTACGAAATTCACGCGGCGCTCGAAATCTTTGGCTGGCATACTCGCGAAGTAAGCTTTGGTCTTTGCCTCAACTTCGTCAAGATGAGCTATAACCTGCTTCATATCAGAATATTCGTCTGCCTTCTTTAGCCGCTTGTATTCGGTAGACTTGTTGTAGATGACCCAGTTCACGATCCAGTCCTCGTTGTCGATCATGTGAAGCAGTATGTTTCGCATACTGTAGAAGCTTGCTTCCTTGTTCTCGGTTACTTTCTCCCAAGACTGTTCGGAAAGTTTGTTCGCAAAACGTCTTCGCACCTTCGAGGAATAGACGTACATTTCTTGAATTGAGAGCATGCAAACTCTGGTCCGTCAATTCATGTTTTAAGCTTTGGACGGATTAAGACATAATTAATCCGCGATCAACGAGCTCTACAATTCGCTTTTCAGTGCTGAAAAATGGGTCAACCGAGTACAAACCCAGTCATTAGCGCGGCAACCAAGCGCTGGGTCCTCATCGTCGCAACATTCGGTCAGTTCATGGGCCCGTTTGACGGAAGCGTAGTCAACTTTGCTATTCCCTCAATCGGCAAGTCTCTGGGCGGGAGCATCTCTTCACTCAGCTGGATCATTACCAGCTATTTGATACTACTCGCGACGCTAAGCCTCACCGCCGGAAGGCTGGCGGACATTCACGGGAGGAAGAACACCTACGCCATCGGAGTTGGAATTTTTGTTACCGCTTCGGCGATGTGTAGCCTGGCGCCTTCGGTGAACGCGCTGATCGGGACGAGGCTGTTTCAGGGGATCGGAGCTTCGATGATGGGCGGAAACTCGATTGCCCTGCTTTCGTCGTTCTACGCGCCGGGCGAACGAGGGAAGGCAATCGGGGTTCTATCCGCCTCCACGTTTACGGGACTGTCGCTCGCGCCTTCCGCCGGCGGCTTTTTGATCCAGTATCTGGGCTGGCGCTCGATTTTCTACGTCAACGTGCCCATAGGTATTGTCGTAATCTTGATCACGCTGTTTTTGATTCGCGGCGAGATTCCCACGGGAAAGCCGGAAAAGTTCGACCCCAAAGGTGCGGTTCTCTGGGGCGTAGCCATATCGCTAGTACTCTTCGGAGTAAGCACTCTCTCGTCGTACCTTGGTATCGCTATCACAACTCTCGCTGGCGGCATTTCAATTATGGCTGTCTTCGTTCTCGTCGAATCTAAAACGGAGCATCCACTGCTCGACCTGAATTTGCTGAAAAAGAACCGCCTGTTCACGCTGTCCGTTTCGACGGCGTTTCTAAACTACGCTTCGACTTACGGGATCGTCTTTGTCATGTCGCTGTACCTGAGGCTGGGCTTGGGATTGTCCCCGTTCAATGCAGGACTTGTATGGTTGACGGAACCTCTGGTCGTGATCGTTACCTCGCCGATCGGCGGGTACATCTCCGATCGCGTCGAGCCCAGGTACCAGACTACCGCGGCACTATCTGTGATCTGCGCGTCGATGCTTTCTCTCTCGACGCTGGGCACTCATTCGACCCCTCTTGAAATAATTCCTAGGCTCGCCTTCCTTGGAGTTGGATCCGGATTTTTCGGCTCGGCGAACACAAACACTGTGATGAGTACGGTAAACAAGTATCAGTACGGCGTCGCCTCCGGAATACAGAATACGATGCGGACTTCGGGCCAGGCCATCAGCTTGGCTCTAGTCGTTGCCTTGCTAACCGAAGTCTTTCACCAGAATGCGTCCCTGTCCACGGCGCTAGTTTCCGTGCCGTCAAACGTAATCGTGGACGGAGTAAGAATTGCCCTAATTACACTCGCAGTGATAAACGCGGCGGGCATACTCACGTCGGTAAACAGGGGAAAGCGGAACCGAGAGCCAGCTGCATCCCAACCCATCGAAAAAGTTGCATCAGCTTAAATCTCTCAAATCCCTTTCAAAGACAATGCAGAATTTCGCGCTCTTTGGTCCATCTGAGAAGCACAGCGTTCCACAGGGAGGCTTTTGCATCTCTGTCTTTGCGATATTGGAAGATTCGGGAAAGATTCTATTCGTAAAGCCGAAAGCTCATCCCCGCTGGGAGGAGGAATGGGCGCCGAACTGGAGAATCTACAGCCTGGAGCAGCTTGCGAAAGAATTCGGGCGGTGGAGGTTTCCCGCAGCTTACGTGAAGGAAGGCGAGTCGCCCGAAAATACTCTTGAGAGAATAATGCACGATGAGCTTGGCGTGAAAGAGTACGCAATCACCTCCGAGAAGCTGTTCAATTTCTACGAACCCAGTTCACGGTATCCAGACAAATATCACTGGGACTATTGCTTCGTGTATAAGGTGCGAACGCAGATACGTCCAGATTTGATGCCGTGGTTCAATCAAATCGAGTATATAGATCCGAGCACATTATCTCCCACAGATCTTGGTAGCGGTCAAGGAGAGATATTGCGTCATTTATCGAAAGTGTGAGACTTGGCTAGCTGCAGCTCACCATATTTAGAGAAGACGAGGACAAAAAGCAGCTTAACAGATACAGCACAAATTCCTGTATTTCGAGATTACGAGTAACATGGATACTTGGCCGCTATGAGCTGCGCATTTTCTATCTGTACTTTACCAAACTTTATCGCATATTCTGCTATGGCTCCAAGCTGCAGTTGGAGCGCCTCTCTAAGGTTCTCCTTTGCTTCTTTGTTCGGCCCTGAGTAGTGACCCCAAGCTCTGGGACTCTCGCGGTATAGTACTTGTCCCCCTTACGAATTCGGACAGTGAATGTGATCGACATGCTAGAAGGCACTGGTGAAAAACTGGAACACTCTATTAAAGAAATCCCAGATTGAAATTTCGCTTTTTGAGTTATCCCATTGCAGTTTTTCAGACTACCTTTGGAAAACGATCTCGCTAAGATGGATATGAAAATTCCATATGCCCTGGCAAGAGTCAGTTCATTTTATTGGGATTTCAATTCTTGATCTTGTTCCGCCACGAATACGTGCACCAGTGGATCTTCATGCTCGGTCACGCTTTCGACTTCAAGGAGCAACGACGTAATAATCGTGGGCTGCAACTGCGATCCAGCGGGTTCTACTTTTACGGTGAGCGATTCTTCGGGACTGACTTGGCAAAACAGGACCGATCAGATAGCAATTGGAAGTGGCCAGTTCCTGGAGGAGTGGTACGCCATAGCTACGCACACCCTTTCATCCGATTCAATCACGATCAGTACGACAGGGTCGTCTCCATCCTATGGTATTATTGCCTTCGCAATCTATGGCGCGAATACTTCCCGCCCGTTTGATACTAATACCTCGCTACCGACTGCCCAAGCAAACGATGCGTCATGCCCACGCGGCGGATTACTAAGGAAAGAAGAATATCCGTGCAATACCGGCGTCTCTACTAGCAACGCAAACGACTTGGCGTTCCAGATAGGCGGCGACGCCGGCAGTACCCTCCAAACTGGTGACAGCGGCACGTTGATCGCTGCTTTGGACTCTGGGGTCGATGTCTATGCGCAATATGCAGTTCTTACGAGTACTCTTTCCTCCCAAACACCGCAGTTCGGAGTCGCCATTAAGCAGCAGTTCGGCGCGATAACCGACGCAGTGGTGGAAGCTACTCCGCCGGTTTTGACAACTCTGTACTCCTACGACAAGGCAAGCAATATCATCGGCATCAGCTATCCCGACAACTACAACCTGACCTACACTTACAACGGCGTTGAAGAAATCAAAAGCGTCGGAAGCATTGCAGCCTTCAACTACACTCTCGACGGCGATGTTGCCTCCGTAACATACGGGAACGGGGTTGTTACGACTTATTCTTACAATTCTAGAGACATGCCTACCAACATCACGTCGAAGAGTTCCACGGGCAGCACGCTCCTTAGCTTGAATTACACCTATGACAACGTCGGAAACGTCCTAAAAATCGACAACCAGAACTACAGCTACAACGACCTGAACGAGCTGACCTCTGGCAACGGCACATGGGGCGACACGACCTACTCGTACGACGCGGTAGGCAACATGGTGCAGATGGTCAACGGATCTAGCACGACGGACTATTCATACGGTTCCTATAACGAATTAACTTCTGCCGGCTCTACTTCATATACGTACAACAACGACGGCGACATGGTGACCGAGACCTCGGGTTCAAACACCTGGAATTATCACTACAACTACCAGAACGAATTAACGAGCGTGGTCTTGAACGGAGTTACTGTCGAGAACGACACCTACAATCCGGATGGTCAGAGGATGGAATTGACCACCGGATCGTATTCTCTGGTCTTCATGAGCCAGGGAACCAATATTTTGTATGAGAACAATTTGACGAGTGGAGTTGTCACTGACCGTTTCTACGCGAACGGCATGGTTCTGGGCGAAGACCTCGGCGGCAGCATGGAATACTATCAGCTGGACGCTCTGGGGAACGTGATGCTCACGACCTACAGCACTGGGTCAACCGCTTTTTCAGCGAACTATTCCCCCTTCGGTGTAGCTACCGGAGTCTCTGGATTTGAACTTCTGCAGTACAGCGCGAAGCCGTATGATACTGCGACTGGACTGTATTACTTTGGTGCGAGATTCTACTCTCCTTATATTGGAAGATTCATCACGGAAGACACTTATCAGGGCAGTCTATCAGATCCTTTGAGCCAAAACAGGTACGTCTACGCCGAGGATAATCCGATGAAGTATATAGATCCTACAGGAAACAGGATAGTTGTATCAATTGGAGGAAATTCTGTCGCTGTTGAGTCCGACACCACGTCCAGTGCTGCAGCTTCTACCGAGGCTATTGAAGAAGCAGACGAGTCAACCGAGGCATCGGACACACCTCCGCCGTCTCCGCCCCCTAGTTCAACTGTTACGAGCACCCCGGCTTCGGTAACTAGTTCAAGCAGCTCAACGGCTGCGACTACAAGTAGTTCTAGTTCAAGTGGTTCGAGTAGTACCAGCAGCACTACAGTCGTTAGTACGACCACTACAGGTACATCTACGGTGAGTCCTGCACTGTCCACCACTGCTAGTTCCATGACGAGTTCGCCGAATTGCTTCTACTCCGAATGTCCGGAACCTAATTCGATTCCTGAGAATGAAATGATATCCGGAACCATAGCGGTGCTTTCGATTGGAGCTGGGATACTTTTTGCCGCTGCAACTCCCTTTGGCGGTGGCTATCTTACAGCAGCCTTCGCAGTTTTCTTTCTCGCCGGAGGCATAAATGCTGCAGTTTACACATACGAAGAAGGTCCAAAAGCCACTCCAAAAGGCGCCCTGGTACATGTCGCTGAGGGTCTACCAGATCTCATATCGTTTATTTGGGATTCATCTTAGAGGAAAGTTGAAATTGAATCAGCCTTACTGGGTTAAAAGCGTATTCTTGTACCGGGATTACGTTTTTGGAGAGAGTAGTCTACTTGTGGTTAAGCTAAGCTCACTAACGACCTTTGCCTTGTTGACCTTGATTTTTGGAGGGATAATTTGGTTCCTTGCCCGACCGTTTCTTGCTCTCGCGCTGCTCATTTCTGCGATTATAATAAGCGTGGAAGCATCGAGAAAGAGGAGACAGCTTTCGCTTATTTCCTTTGACGATCTATCAAAGGCCAAATCAGTCGAACAAGTTCCTTACGACCAAATTGTCAATCTTGAGATTAGAGGCAGGATTCTTACAATTTCGACTAGTAGATCGACGTACAAGAATCTTGTCGAAAGTTCTGATATCTGTTCACTGAAACGAATCGTTCTAAATGGAAACAAAGCATCTGTGGTAAGAACAAAGTCAAATTGGCGAAGCGCAGCTGTTGGAATTGTTATAGTAATACTCGCGCTATTCCTGATTTTGGTCAATCCAGTGCTTTTCTCGCTTCGATTCGCTTCTCTGGCAATGATGGCAATCGAGTACATACTCGAATGTACTGGAATCGGACTGATAATATATGCAGTTATTGCGAATTTTCTCAGTAAATCTGTACAGGGTTCTAAAAGCTGAGTCATGGCAAAATTCGATATTCTGAGCAAGAACCGACCTAGCGTCCAGGAAATGAATCATCGACAATTTACTTTGGTCCGCAGCTCGAGAAGCTGCTACCGGAGCTAGTCCGCTCGCATGTCGCTCGACGAATATTTGATATTAAACAATAAGCCAAAAAACGGAACAATAGTTTTAGGGTCGAACGATTAGTGCAGCTGGTTTGCGTTCCGTTTTCGCACAGTTTTTACGTCTATTTTCAAGACGTTATGAAGAACAGGGCCGGTGAAACATTATCATAGATTCTTTGAACCCTTTCCTCGATCCTCCAGGTGCTGCATCCGTCTCCTGCGGGGAGTACTAGCCAATGCTTTACGCTAGGGGTCGCGTTCATAATCATCGGAATCGTGATCTTCGTGGTAGTTCGAGTACAACATCTACGACTTCGACCACTACTACCAGCACCACTACGGTCGTTACGACTACGACGGAGGGGACTTCTGCTGTGAGTACAACACCAGCCGGAGAAACCTCCACATGTGGAGGAGTTACGGTACCTCCTGGATCGCAGTGTGGGACCAGTAGCGAAGGAAGAGCTGAGCTTGTCACAATAGGTTATTGGATCGGTGCAATCGTTTTGTTTGCGCTTACTCCAGTAGTTCCTGTTGCTCCGATCCCCGCCGCAATATTACTTGAAGCAGCAACTGAATCTACCATTTATGATACACAAGAAGGTGGCCGTGCTACGCCCAAAGGAGCTGCCGAAGCCCCTGGAACCGAGCTGGCGCAGCAAATTGTGGAAGGAGCGCAGACAGTATGCGAATTAACTGGATGGTGCTGAACACTTCTTGAATTTGCTCAATCTCAAAAATGAGTCCGATCTTGCATAATGCTCCAACTCAAATAAGTAGAATACATGGTCGCAACAGTGTAGGTACTAACACTCAACTACAATTGGAGGTCCGCGAGCTTTGACCAGCGCCGAGGATAAACCACTTTTTGTACTGACTAATCGTCCAAAAGGATTACGAACAATGTTCCTGGCCTTGTTCACTTTTGATGTATTTGTTTCTTTTGTGACTTTCCATAACAGGCTAGTCGAGGCTGCAATAATCTGTGGACTGTTCGGGTTCATCTTGTTTTTGTTCTATGCCTTTGTCAATTTCTTGTGCAATTCATTCCGAACGGAATTTTATGAGAATAAATTCAAAGTTTTTGGGCTATTAGAGCATCATGAGGTAGACTACTCTGATATCGTCAAAATCAGATACAGAAGCTACAAATTCTACAAATCTCCCGCTCTTTATGGAAAAAATGACAAGCTTCTAGCTTTACTTCCACTGAGTGCAAAGAAGCCCCGACAGGAACTTCAGGGAACCAATACACTTGATTGGCTTGACTCGAAAATTGCAACTAAGAAATGAGAACTGATAACAAAGCTCTTTTAGGCCAGAACAGGTACATCCAAGCGAGAAATTCATCGACCCCACGGGCAACTTTGTAAATACTGTCCCGGTCGGTGCTAGTGCGAGCGTAGAGCAGGCAGCTCTCATAGCTATTGCAAGTACACAGGCCGCTTCCACTCCCTCCCAGTTCAACTGTCAGCACGCCACCGCCTTCAGTTTCTACAACAAGCAGTTCTACTAGTGCAACGACAAGCGGTTCGGGTACAACATCAAGCACGACGAGTTCTACAACCAGTACTACGACAAGCACCACTACCGTTGTTACAACGACTACGACTGGAACTTCAACGGTTACAACGTCATCCACCATATCTGCTCCTTCTTCAGGGACTTCTCTGGAAAACTCGATCGCTAATCAATTCAGCGGGATCACGAGTTTCTTTAGTGAAATACAAACAGGTGCTGCTTCAGCCCTGGAGTCACTACAAGGTCCAGAAAGAATTGCTGCAGGCGTAGGTGTTGCAGCGCTAGGAGTGCTTTTTATGGCGGGGGCGGCTGGTCTTTTCGGTGTCGAAGAAGTAGACACGGCCGGAATTGCAACGCCCCTAGCTTTGGGTGAAGCAGTTGCGGAGTTCGATATCAGCGGAGGAATATTCTCTTTCGGGATATACTTAATCCTAAGTAGTAAGCAAGGCAATTGAAGATCTCTGGATGAAGGTGATGAGATGGAAATCCGAAAATTTCTAGTTAGACGTACTTTTATCTGGGCTTGCTTGCTTGTTGTTGCAGCATTTCTCCTCTCTTTCGGCTCTGTGGGAGTCCTTTTACTACTTCTTTCTTTGGCCGGAGTTGTATTCATTCATGGCACAATAGAGAGGTACAAGTTATTCACAGTATGGGAACCCATTGTGGCAAAATCCAAGAATGTCATACGGCCGATTCTCTCAGTTATAGACTGTATATTTGTCTCCGAGTTTTTTCTACTTGCGACACACCATATTACCGCGATTTTTGTTCCTCTGTTAGTGATCGTGTTTCTGGCACTGTCGATCATGATATACCTATTGATAGTGAGATCACGATCAAGGAACACATCTGCCGAAATCTTTGGGACGCCTGATCAAAACAATGGAACCCACATATCGCAAACCGCAGTTTTCATACGGCCATCTGGATCTAGTGAAAGAGGATATCCTTTATTTTAGCCTTGAAGGCAGGTCGAATTAGTTGTTCCGGCCAAGAAGGCAAACTCCTGCCGAAGTCGCTGGAATGAAAGTCGAAGGTTCTAACAATCGGATAACACTAATTCAAACGCTAGGAAAAAAAGCGTAAATTCTACCTGAGCTTTCTACAATCTATTAATGGCCTGGCGTTTTCCGATTGAGGAACCTGTGTTCAAAAAGCTCACTGACGAACAGATCAACAATCTTTCTGTCGACGAGCTTAAGCATCAGCTAACGATTGATAAAAGAAACAGATTCAATTACAGATTAAAGGTCGGGAGTTATGTCGGCGGAGGAATACCGATCAGCTGGATTTTTCTATGGTTTGCCTATCTTTTTGGTTGGCGCTTGACAGTTCCTATTGGAATTGTAACACTTTTCGACTTGCTTTGTATATATTTCTCAATTCGAGCCTATCGTAAGCTTGTTCACGAAATACGGCCTCAGGTCGCAAAGCTACTTCAAAGAACGACAGAGCTTCACCTGAATTACGGGTGATGGAAGTGCTGGCGTTCCACTCTCTCAGAATCGGTACATATATGCTGACGACAATCCGGTTTCTTCAGTTCTTAGTATTAGTCCGAGCACGCCTCCAGCCGTAGCTTCCAGTATGAATCAAGAAGAGAGCGCAGTTCCCGCCGGAGGCGAGTCAAGCGGCACTTCAGGAAATTCTGTGGCATATTCAGGGAGTAGCGAGTCTTACTCAAGCAGTCTCGGAACGACATCTACGAGCGACTCTGAAGCGTCTTCAGTCTCTAATTCTGGTAGTGCTTCGAGTAGCTCGGATACGTCTGCATTGAGTAGCGCTTCGAGTGTTCGTTCGCCTAGCACTGCTCTTGCGGTTGCTCCGTTGCCTGTAACGAGTAGCACAGGTTCGAATATGAATGCCCAAAGTTCTCAGCTCAACAACGAGAACTCAGGTGGACCTGCACCGGCGATGCCGGTATATCCATGGCCGCGTTATTCATCTGGTTATACCCCACCTGAGACTACATTGATCGGAGGTGTGACTCTCGACCCTGATTCTGGTCTTACCCCCGGTATTGTCATCGAAGGAGTTGCCTGGGAGAGTCAATGGGTAGGTAATACTATATTCCTTTTCGTGCTTGAGGGGTGGTCGAGCTCTATCGAATATCCACAATTGATAACTGCTCAGGTAGATGTTCTCGTCGGATTGTATGTGCAGGTTGATATTTTTAATTTGAACCTGTTAGGTGGAACTATTACTTGGGGTCTCTACTGGCAGACTAACTATGGTTAGTTATCGAGGATCGGTGTAGCCAGAACACGAGAGACTCGGCAATCTCAACTACATTGATCATATTGGTTATTGCCCTTATCATTGTAGGCGGAGGGATAGCTTCGTATTTCGCATTAGGAAGTTTGAGCTCCTCTTCACTGTCAACGACTACAAGAGCAACAGTCAAGTATTCGTCAACAAGCACGCAAGGGTGCAGCACTAACAATACCTCTCTAGCTTCCATTAATCAGCTCGGATTTGTTCCTGACCTTTTTGGGAATTTCACCAGTATGACTGTGAGTGAGAATCAACTAGTCAATAATTCCTTTACTTTTCTAACCAATGCCTCATACACTCTTATCGGCCGGCCATTGATTAATGGCTCAATGTATTTCGAGATTAACTTCACTATCAGCGCTTCGTCTCAGGGAACCTCTAGCGCTGGCACCGCCTGGTTCCTACCGAACGGGACTGCGACCGCAGTTTACTTCCAGCAAGGTGCCTTCGCTGGGCAAACGATAGGTGGGTTAATTGCGGGTGAACAGGGTACGGGAATCCTTATTCCCTACTTCTATCAAGTGATGGCGCGTCCAGCGTCAGGAGCCATGACATCGCTGGAAATAAACCAGACTACATTGAATTTTGGATCGGTGCGAATAGTTCAGAAGGACTACAACCTTACGAACAGCATCATCTCTGCGGCTGCATGTCAACAACCGAACGAACACTATTCTGCGTATATCTTGGGCATTGGGCAGGTTCCCGGAACCAATTTCCAAATATGCACCTACGCTTACGAAGCCATCACTGCATCGGGAACGAGCGATGCTTTTACGTTGAGGGTTTTGTCCTTTACAGAAGTGTCCTAAAACTCTTAAGCGTACGAGAGATGCCGACGAGATAGCAAAACGGGCACGTTCGAGCTCTTTCAGGAGTATTACGTCGGCGACGGAGGTTAGTTTGTGGGTTACGTTCAAGGTTTCTAGCGGGATCTAGGTTCTATTCTCCAGAAACCGGGAGATTTATCACGGAGGACTCATATCTAGGTAGTCTGTCTGATCCGTTGAGCCAGAACAAGTATATTTACGCAGAGGATAATCCCATGACGTATACCGATCCGACTGGCCACATGATAGTCATCTCGACTCATGGTCAGTACATTCCGGTGGAATCCGATACTACTTCGAGTGCAGTTGCTTCGACTGACGTAGTCGTGACGGCGAATGTAGACGTAAGTTCAACTCCGCCGGTTTCTCCTCCTCCGACTCCGATTGTTAGCACGCCACCGCCTTCGGTTTCTACAACAAGCAGTTCAATAAGTACAAGCACGAGCAGTTCGACGACGAGCAGTACAACAGCTACCGCCGAAGAAATTGTGGGAACATCGCCTCTGACAAGTACAGT
>JASHPO010000029.1 GCA_030038075.1 Nitrososphaerales archaeon
AAGACGCAGGTGAAAGATTCACGTAACTTTCGCCATTGTATGTGACGGGAGCACTTGGATAATTATCGGGGTAAACATCCCAGTCACTGCACGACGTAACCGCGGCGCCACAAACCGGATACACCATCGCCACGCTGGGTTTGTACGTGTTCGGATTAGCTGCAAGAGTCTCATTCACGTAATTCATCATTTGAGTCATCCAAGCGTTCAGCAGTTCTGCCTTTGCCATGGCGGTGGGACCTAATATTTGACCCAGTATCAGGTTGCTCGCTTCTGCCTCAGTATAGTTTCCATTGTAATTTAGAGCGACTATCGGGAACCCGAGGGCTCCCAGCAGACAGGTATTTTCTATATTGTAGCAATATGCGTTGTACCCGGCAAGTAATATCACCTGTGGATTCAACGACGCGATTCCCTCAATATTTAGCGAGGCACTCCCTGTCGTTTCATTCACATTCCAACCAGGGGCATTGCTTGCGGATAGTAAAGATGGCACCAAAAGCTTAACCCACGAAGTTATGTTTACGTATTGTCCTTGGTCAATTGAGGCAGGTTCAAACTGGTATGTGTAAAACCTGTTTGCCACCTCGGTAGATCCCCCACCAAGCATGGCAAGAGCAACATCTATACTGGGTGTTGCTCCAACATCGGAGAAGATTCTAGTAATATTCACCGGCACAGTAGCAAAATTTGAAAACATATCTTCTATGACGTGCGTTGATTGGCTAGTTGTGAGTGTGGTTGTAGCGATGGATGTTGCAAGCGATGTCGTCACAGCAGTTGAGACTACGGTCGTGCCAGTGGTAGCAGTAACGGTTGTGCCAGAGCCAGTCGTAACCGTCTTAGCACTTGTAGAAACATGAACAGTAGCAAAATAAGTAGCGGCCGCCGCTACCACTAAAAGTACAACGACGACGATTGCGAAAACTGTGGTAGTAATACCGCCCTTTTTACCAAAGAGATGGGGAATTCCAGAAGTAGCACCAGTAGCGCGCTTATATCTCAAATAGACTCGAAAATAGCGCTTAGACGGGTGCTTTATAACTATTATGCAACGCTATTACGTTGCGACTTTTTCGTTAAGGTTCAGTCAGTCGTAGAATTGACTTTTCCTAGCGCGCGCAAGATTAAAATGCAGTTGCTGAAATCCCGCTGAACGAAGCACGCAGCAAGAAAATATTCGGAAGGCAAAAGCCCAGATGCAGAAAACAGATCAGACAGTCCTTTCACCAGAGAATGATATCAAGCGATGGTGGAATGACCATGCAAAATATTGGAAAGAGACAAAACTTCGGCCGGTTGATGAACTCTACAAGAGACAGTTCAAAGAGCAACTAGGTAACGACACAAAGAAGGCGTTGGACATTGGGACTGGAGGAGGACTCATGGCGAGGGCACTTGCAGAGCTGGGTCACGAGGTGACGGGACTGGACCTTTGTGAAAATATGCTCGCCGTAACAAAACAGAGCTTCAAAGAGACCGGCACTGAAATAAAACTGGCGCAAGCGACCGGAACCAAGTTACCCTTTGTGGACAACGCTTTCGATGTAATAGTGAGTCGGTCGAATTTTTCGAGCATGCTAGATCAAAATGAAGCGCTCCGAGAATGGATTCGCGTTACAAAGAACGGCGGTCGTGTGATAATGTTCAATGCTGTGGGAAATAGAGGTCTTAAAATTTCTCTGTATAACATGACATTCGGCCGTTACAACAGGATGAGACAGTGGTTGAGGATGTTCAAAAGGGCGCATCGACTTCCAAGGAGTGAGGATTTCGGTTATTCCAAGGAGACTGATCGAAAACTTCGTTCATCGGGTTTGAAGCCAAAGACAATCAAGGGATGGCAGGAATACTTTTCGAAATTTTCCGTCACCCAAGTCAACATCAAAATTTTTCCGTTACGCGTAGAGTTGCATAAGGTAAAAAACGGGGCAAATGGAGAGAGTCATATCCTGAGTCGGATCGATTACTATCTGTATACGGGGCCCCTCATGGTGAGCTTCGTTGTTCAGAAACCAAACTCTGGACGCTCGCAATTTTCCTTTTCCCCTTCAAAGCTAAATGGATCGCAGGCATAGCGGACAAAACTAACGTGGGCGAAGATGCAGAAAACATATCAGACAGTCCTTTCACCGGAGAAGGATATCAAACGGTGGGATAAAATGGGACTCCGACCCAAGGACAAGGCAACGGTGAACGACACGCTCTACACTATGGCCTTTTTCGACATTGAAGAATCGCTCCTGCATACGCTTTTTAATTCACGCGGCGGTATTCTCCCACAACATTTTCAGTTAGCGTGAATGCTAAGATGGATGTCACTGTGAACGATCAGTTGCGGGACTTGGAGATGTCGCCCGCCAGCGTCTATTTCCGGAATCTGCCGGGTGTTCACCTCCACCCGCTGGGATTGTTTATCCGCGAAGTCCAGGGACGGTTACTTCGCCACGTGGCACGCCAAAAAGTCTCGATCGGAGGCTCGTCTGTTCAGATGCTGGGGAAGTACGCCGCGCTCTTGGAAGCTAGTGACCGACGTGACGACGAGACCGTAAGCTGGCTCTTGCGTCACGGCAAGAACCAGATCACGCTCATCGAAGTCATAGATGGATGGGCCGACATCGCCACCGCCGGCCTGGACCTCGCCCAAGTCGAGGAGACCTGCGCCGCCGTTGCCAGACAGGTCAACACGGAGGATCTGGGCCGCATCGTTCCCATCACCTTCTGGGCGCTCAATCCGGACAAGTGGCCCCAAGCGATGATGCGCAAGCTCGAAACGCCTAGCTGGAAGGAGGTGGCCGGTAATTATGGGACGAGCCTCGGCGCCAGCATGGAGCGATTGCTTGCTATCAAGCGCTGTCCCGACGAGCGCATGCTCCTGTGGCACGGAGCGCCTGGCTCCGGCAAGACGCACGCGCTGCGCGCCCTAATCCGTGAGTGGCGGTCCTGGTGCGACCCAGCCTACATCACCGACCCCGAGCGCTTTGTCGGCGGTTCGCCATTGTATCTCTTCCAGGTCGCCAATTTCAACGCCGGCCGCACCGCAGGGGAGGCGCGCAAGCGCAGCAAGCTCATCATCCTCGAAGACGCGGGCGAGCTGATGACGAAAGAGGCGCGCACCGTCACGGGCCAGGGATTGTCGCGGCTGCTCAACCTCACCGACGGCCTCATGGGCCAGGGCCTCAACGTGATGGTACTGATCACCACCAACGAGCCTTTGAGCGCCATGCATCCCGCCGTCGTGCGCCCCGGCCGCTGTCTATGCGAGATCGAGTTCGGAGCGTTACCTACCGATCAGGCGAACAGATGGCTGCGCGATCACGGCTCCGACAAGACCGTAAGTGAGCCGACGTTGCTCGCCCAGCTCTATGCCATCGTGAACGGCCGCGTCGCGCGGTAGCTTTCTCATGGGACCAGGAATACGAAGCTATACGGCCACCGAGAAAGTATCGATGAGTAAAGAGCCAACTAAGAAGAATCCTCTGGCCGCCCAGCTCTCGACAGATCTGAATCACTACCTAGAATTGGGTACGGAAATTGTCGAGCTTGACCAGTCCTCGCTAAGAGTATCTCGCGATGGGAATCTCATCTCGGAGATAAATCTCCAAGATATACAAAGTGCCAAGATAGAGGAGGGCATCGGAATTGTCAGACTCGTCATCGAAGCAACCAACGGATCGATGGTCGATTTTGCATTCTTTACGAAAAGGAAAGTCAAACAGTTTCAGACTCTCGCGAACATCATCACAAACCGCATGGTTGCCAGCATCGAAGCCCCGTTAATTTCAGACGAGGATGAGAAGCCCAGTCGCTACAGCAAAGGGAGCACACTTCGTTGGCTCTTGGAGTATATGCGGCCGTACAGGAAAAAGCTCCTTCTCGGCATTTTCCTTTCTGTGATGCTGGCGGTGTTCAACTTGGTGCCGCCGTACCTGCTCGCGATACTCATCGATCGCGTTCTGATTTCCAGCAAGCCATCGCAGGGATTGTTTATCTTCCTAACGTTGATCCTGCTCGGTTCCTACGGGTCGATAGCCATCCTCACTATCTTGCAGAGCTATTTTCTGAACAGTTTAGGACAGAGAGTCGTGAACAACCTTAGAGGCGACGTTTACAAGCGTGCGATGAACCTTCCCTCGTTCTTTATTGAGAGAATGACGACTGGGCGAATACTCTCAAGGCTGACTTCAGACGTCGGAAACACGCAGTGGCTGATGGTCTGGGGAGTGCCCACTCTCAGCGTGAACATACTGACACTGATAGGTATCGGAGTCGTACTCTTCCTCATGGATGCGCGGCTCGCCGTATTTGTTCTCGTACCTACTCCTTTCATCATCTACGCTCTCTTCAAGTACAGAAAATCTTCGTTCATGGTCTATCACAGGAACTGGCGCAGGAGCGCCGATGTCACCGCAAGTATAACGGATACTGTTCCCTCTTACAAAGTAGTAAAGTCCTTTGTCAAGGAAGATCGCGAGTCGAAAAGGCTCAACGATAATCTGGATAATCTGTACAGCGCCCAGATCGACGCCGTCAAGATGAATCTTTCCTACTGGCCCGCTCTCGGCTTTGTTGCAGCTCTCGCAACTGTTGGCATCTGGTGGGTAGGAGGAAACGCAGTTCTCTCCGGGAAAATTCAGCTCGGCGTCGTAACGGCATTTGTTGCGTATCTCGCGCTATTTTACGGGCCTATAAACAACCTGTCCAATGGCGTCCCCTACATCCAACAGGGAATCACTTCAGGGTATCGGCTACGTGAGGTCATTGACGCCGAACCCGAGGTGAGGAACAGACCGAATGCGGCCCGGCCGAGCGACTTTGGCGACATTCAGTTTGACAGCGTATGGTTTGGATACGAACCGTACAATCCGGTGATCAAGAACTT
>JASHPO010000030.1 GCA_030038075.1 Nitrososphaerales archaeon
TGTTTCAATGGGAATAATCATTGAAAACGAGGGGGTACCCCCTAGGGGGAGGGGTAGAGCTAGCTAATGTCTCTCTAGATAGGGCAGGTCTTTGGTACAGGTCTTCGCATCTCGTCAAACATCGAGAAAGTTGTTGTTGCCGCATTTCAGAGATGTTTTTGGAATTTTGCTACTTGAAAAATTTCGGTTCCAAAAAATAGAGGAGTGGGAGAATTTACTCCCTAAGATGCCGCAAGTCCAGAAGCAGCTGCCGGAAGACCAGTTGCAGTCGTCACCGAAGAGAGGCTCCCGTCCGCGTACACGCTGTAGCCGGTGATTGATGTCCCGTCATGCACATACATGAAAGAACCCGCGAAAGCAAGGTCAAGCGCCGGAATCGACGTCGCCGCCGCAATCGAGCTCGTGAGAGCAAGAGTACCGCTATTGGAGAGCGAGAACGTGGATATCGTTCCTCCGTGGGCGTTGCTCGCATAGACGAACTGGCCGTTTATCGCGATCCAGCACGGCGCGTTGCCGAATGTCGGCATGGCCCCGCTGATCGTCCTCAGAGCGCCAGTACTAGAGATTGCATACGATGTCACAGTGTCGCTTGCCGCCTCGCTGACTACAAGCACGTTGCCACCCGTGAACGCAAATCCGTACGGTCCCTGTCCGACAGATGGATGCGTCGTTGGAGAACTCGCTACACCGCTCGAAGCTACCGTGTACGTGTCAATGGTGTTTGATCCCTTCTCAGTCACTACGAGGACGTTCCCCGCTGGACTAAACCCTATCTGCTCCGGCGATGGTGTCGCCGCTCCGCTCAGAGGCTGGCTCGAGCCCGTGATGTAAGTGAGAGTACCACTGCCGGAGAGCCAAAAGCCCGCAATGTTTCCTAGACCGCCGGCGTCAAGCACATAGACCAGATTTCCACTTGTTGTAAGACTGATCGGTGTACTTCCCTCCGAACTTGCAATGCTTGCAAATGTCAGCGAACCGTATCCCACCCTGAAAACGGAGATCTGGTTACTGCCCGCGTCCACTACAAGGAGCCACTGTCCGTTTTGTGTGAGAACCACAGCGCCTTGGCTAGCGAGAGCCGATCCAGTTCCGAGCCCGTTAGTCGCAAACGTGCTCACAAAGGATAGCGCGCCGTCACTTGCCCTTGCATACATCCAGACGTTGTTGCCCGATGCCGAGTTGTCGATTGTGTAGACTGCTCCTGTGTTCGCATAACTTTGCGAGTCAGCGGCCAGTACTGCCCCGATGACCGCCACGAGAGCGATTGAGACTGCAAGAATGCTGGTTAAAGCTGCCCTGTTCCTTTTACTTCCTTCAAGAAATTTTCTCATGTTCGGGCGGGAGTCGTCTCTAATTATTTAGCGAGATTTCAACTTCTATTGCAACTCTCTTCCTATTTCCTTCACCTCTCAATAGTGTCCAAAAGTTTCACTTTTCCGTCAATCTTCGTTGACAAATGCAATTTTTGACAGGTTTGGCGGCAAATGTATTGCTCAGGCTGAACTAGGTTAGTAGATATGGCCGAAATGATGGGAAATTTCGAGAAGGCAAAGAGAGCTGTTCATGGTTTTTACGTCTACGGCGTTAAGAGAGACCAGCTCACGGGTCATTACGTCGGAGTTGTCGCGTGGGTCGCCAAGAGCTTTCCGCTAGCCGGATCTCAGGTAAGACCCCATATCTCAAAGGTTCCAAAGCAGGTCAGCTCGGGTCAAGAGTCTTTGCAGCGCTACACAGAGCCAAGGGAAATAGTTCAAGAGCCAGCGCCAAAGGAAGCAATCGTTTTACCAGCTCCGCAGCCCGCTCAAATAGAGGTTGCAATGCCAGCTCCAAGTCAAACAGCGTTGAAAATACCACCAGTTCAAAAGGTCGAACCAGAGTTCAACTACGCGGACCCGTCCGACTCGTACGCGTTCTGATAGTCGTCTATATTCTCTAATTATTTCGCGTAACTTTTCCACTGGAAAGTATTTATCACCCATCTGGATTGCTATCCCCGAGCGACAGCGTTTTCTCTGCGTGAGAAAATGCTGTCGGAAATATTGAGCTACAATGTCAACCCAAAGTCCTACAGACACGGAAAGCGAAGTAGTGGAAACGAGCTCGCCCAAGCCCGTTGAGATAATTTCGACGATTAAATCTCTCCAAGTCGAGTCAGAGCGTATCAAGGACGTTCTCGACATGGAAAAGGCCTGCGCCCAAGAGGTTGCGGGGGTGATGAAGCACTTTTTGGAGCAGATTGGCAAATCTTACTCACTCAGCCCGGCAATGTTCCCGAAACTAGGGCGAGGCGTTAAGGAGATAATTCTCACCCCGCAGGGCGTATTTTTCCTGGATTATGCCGACGGAACGAAGGTAGCTAGGACTTTTGACAACCTGGCACCGGACAGTCTGATCAAGGTGCTCGATTACATACTTCCCGACGTAAAGCAGCTGCTCATGGAGCGGCGGCAGAGACTCTCGGACAGAGCAACGATGCTCGAAGAGGTCGCGGCGGAGTTGAGTAAGATACCAAACCTCCCCAAAGCGGCAAAGATTGCTACGCCTGCGAGATCGGACTAAAGTCGTCGAGCGTTTTCGTCGGCTCTCTACTCCATTCTAGAACAGAGTACGAGTCAAGACCGTTGCTACTAACTAGTTTCGCGATCTCTTCACGGACTTCTTTTTCCTTTCGCATGACACTGGCAGATCTTAGGTTCGTCCTTTGCTCGAACATTATTCGTGATTCCTCGTAGCCGATGAATCGGAGCATCCCGAAGACGACACAGGAAACGCCGCTTTTCTTCAATTTTTTCAGTAACATGCCTACGTCTTCTAGGACAAGCTGCGGAATTACCGGCGCCATCGAGACCCACGTTGTTATGCCATGTTCATGCAACCTGCGCAGTGTTTCAATTCGCCGCGAAACTGAAACAACTCCGGGTTCGTAGAATTTGTTGCTCACCGACGAAATCGAGCAACCCACCCGAAGCCATGTAAATTTCTTCAGCAAGTCAGTGTCCCTCAAGACTAGAGGCGATCTCGTGAGAATTATCACCGGGAAATCTCGCTCGAGGAGCGCTTCAAGACAGCGTCTCGTAATCTTGAATCTTGCTTCAACCGGCTGATAGGGATCTGACGCGCTGGAAAGGAAAACGACTTCCTTCTCATGAATTTGTCCGAGTTCTTTCCTCAATAGCTGTGGCGAATTGGCTTTCGCATCCACAAAGTAACCCCAGCGCCTCTCATCATGAATCAGCGACGGCGCGTAACAGTACACACAGCCGTGAGTGCAACCCCGATAAAAATTGGCGGTATACTCTGATACATGGCTAAAGTTCATCCTGCGAAGGACAGTGCTGCATTTAACCTCACGCACTTCGAGTGCCCTTCCTGAATGCGGCTTGACTTCATACTGTAAACTCGCGAGTTGCATCATACACTTGTGAAATAACCAATCACAGAAAAAGATTACTGTAATATTACTGTATTCTGAGTATGATATCTTTGCCCACCCCGAATATTCTTTTATGAAACCGTTCAAGAATAGGCGCGAACTGTTTATAGGAAACCTTGTTTCGAAATACGAAAAGAAATATGTGCTGAAAAATAGATTTGCGTTTTCCATTTTCTTCAAAAAGTCAAAGTGACGAGAAATCTGACGATTATTCACTCGGATCATCCGAGCATTTTGAGTGGCGAGCGCAGGAACGTCGGGAAAGCGTGCGTAACGCAGACTGGATCATAAAGAACGCAATCCCATACCTTGAAAGAGCCTACTTTCTCTACAAGAATGAACTACTGAAACTTGGAGACGCAAACAGACTACCGATTAAGGTCGTTGTGAGACCTAGTTTGGATTGTCAGGGCGGGATAGCGGGCGCGACTGGAAACGGCGAGTTGAGTTACTGCGCCGGAAACTGGGCTTCGAATGAATTTTGCTACGGAATCTTGGCCCACGAACTCTGTAACCTTTTCACAGGCGAGCGCGTGAGCTCTGGGTGGCCCGAAGATTGGTGGGCAAATCACCGTTCGCCGTTCCCGACGATGATTGCAAATCAGGCGCTTCGAAGACTGGTTCCCGAATATTACAGGAAGTGGGGAAATTACAGCGATCCGCTGGTCGTTATGTTTGAAAGGTTTCAAAATGACCATCCCGGTATGTTCCCGAAGATGTTTCAGAAAATGAGGGAACTCGGTGTCACTCTTCCAAGATATCAAGAGCCGTACTTGAGCCACGTAGTGTACTATTTCATCTTCTACGGCGCCGGGAGTCAGCAGATCTCGAGGTATTTCGTTGCTCCGCCGATGCCTCCGATAAATCCGACAATAATAGTGAGCGTAGAAGACAGGTTTCATCTGGGAGTTGTCTAGCTACATACCGAGCGAACCTCTCAAGACAGTCATGTCTCCTGAGAAATCTGGTTTGAGGATTGGCTCCGTCATTGATTGCATAAACTTTGACAGGATGCTTGTCTTTTGGCAAGAAGCTCTACACTACGAGGCGAGAGAACCGGCGAGCAGGGGCGGGTCGTCCTTCGGGACCCGGCGGGAAAGAATACCAACGTGTCACTAAATCAAGTCCGGGAAAACTCACGGGGAGAAATTGGCTTCATTTCGACCTTTACACCAGAGACCAAGAGGGCGAGGTAAACCGATTGCTCAAATTGGGAGCCACACGCCATCCTCAGACTTACGATCCGGAAGACGATTTCATAGCCTTGGAAGATTCGGACGGGAACCTCTTCTGCGTTGTCGATGTTGACAGGTTAGTCTTTATTCGGCCAAGTCGAAAGAATTGTAATGCGCGGCGCTCAGGAACAAATTGTGAAGGAGGTTTCCAGTTGGGAAGGAGTATTCTCATCGCCTCACCGATTTGGGGGGACAGAGTTTCGGCTGGGCAGGCGCGAGCTCGGTCACATTCACGGCGACCACTTTGCCGACATTGCTTTCCCGATGCCAGTGAGAAACAGACTGATCGCGGAGGGAAAGGCGGAACCTCACCACATACTCCCGCAAAGCGGATGGGTCACCTTCCGATTCAGGAAGGAACAGGACATCAAAGCCGCTATCGAGCTGTTCAAGCTCTCTTACGATTCTGCGAAGAAATGAGCGTTTCTTTCCCAATCCACGCAAGATAGGGATCGAAACCTTCGACCAAAGGAACCGCGATTATCTCAGGAACCTGGTAGGGATGGACACTCCGCACGACCTTTTCCAACGAAGAAAAGAGTGATCGTCTCGTTTTGATGAGCAGGAGCTTTTCCGTGGAGCCTTCCATCCTTCCCTTCCACCAATAGATACTCTTGACGCTAGCGGTAATGTTGACGCAGGCGGCAACTCTCTTGACGAGAATCGCCTGAGCTATCTTTTCCGCGCTCTTTGCAGGGCACGTTACCATGACCAAAATGTATTCCATAACACCCGCAGACACGGATGAAGCGTAATTAACATTCAGGAACGACAGAATCGTGGATATCAGGATGAGCCGACAGCTCTTATTCAGAGGAAATTAAACGCAGAAATATCGTAATCCTTCAATCGTTCAGCACTGAGGATAGCCGTTGCCAGATCGCGTCATTGAGATAGAAAACCTCACCAAGATTTTTGGGAGAAAACTCATCGCCGTGAACAACGTGAGCCTCAATGTCGAGAAGGGTGCAATCGTCGGGTTTCTGGGTCAGAATGGCGCAGGTAAGACCACCACGATACGACTGCTTCTGGGACTCACCAGGCCAACCGCTGGAGTGGTCAAAATCTTTGGCGAAAAAATGACCTGCAACTCTGCTTCTCTCCGAAAGAAGATAGGCTACCTGCCGACGAACCCGAAATTTCCTCCTAAAATGACTCCGATCGAGTATCTAGATTTTGTCGGAAAACTGTTTTCCCTAACAAAGGAAGAGAGGACGGGTAGACTCTCAAACCTCATACGCGCGGTCGGACTTTTGCCTAGTGCATCCAGGGAGATCAAAGGATTTTCGACGGGAATGGTTACGCGGCTTGGGCTCGCCGCGGCGCTGATGAACGAACCAGAGCTTTTGATCCTGGACGAGCCAACTTCAGGCCTTGACCCTGCCGGGCGCAAGTCGACGCTCGATCTCATCAGCGAGATAGGCAAGAAAAAGACTATCTTTGTTTCGTCCCACATCTTAACTGACATTGACAGGATATGCACGCACGCTAGCGTAATAGACGATGGAAGAGTTGTTTTTTCAGGCTCAATAAAAGAGATGAAAAAGAAAACACAGAGCGATACGCTGCGTCTCGAGCTGGACGGAGACTTGGACTCGTTCTGCGACGCTTTGAAAACGGTTGGAAGTATAGTTTCCTTTACGAGGAGGGGAGATTTGGGGGTGGACCTGACCCTCGACTCGCAAGCCTCCATGCTGGACCTGCTCAAGGAAGTTGTAAATCTCATTTCAAAATACAAGCTCGAATTGATTTCGATAACTTCTTCGAGCTCTAGCGTTGAAGAGTCGTTTCTTGAAATAGTGAAGGCGGATGAATCGCGTGGATTCCTTAGGGCAGTATAGACCTTTTCTCACGATAATGCAGGCCGATATGGCCAGCATTTTTAAGAGCAAACTGACCTACGGCTGGCTTCTCGCCGCACTCTTCCTTGAAGTCATAAGGGTTCTGAGTTCGAGAGCAGTTGGTAGCACTTCCACAGTGATCGGCGGCGGGCTTTCGGATTTCCTTTTGATATGGAGTCTCATAATTATAGGTATAAGCGCTAGTGCGGTTTCATCAGAAGCAGGAGAATTCGCTGATTCGATAATGAGCAAATCGGTGACACGGTTTGATTACCTGTTTGCCAAATTTTCTTCGCGCATCATCTACGTCCTCGCAGTTTTTGGGGCGATATCCTTTGTTCTCGTCGGCCTATCTCTGGAGCTTGACAAGAACAATTACCAGACAGACGGTCTTGCGTACTCGATACTCCTCGTCACACTCGCACTCGTAATGCTGACAACACTCGGAGTTTCGCTCAGTACGCTTGCCCCGAACACGATCATATCAATAGTCGGACTGCTCGTCATATGGTACTTCATGACGTTTTTCTTCCCCGCTATCGGTCTCGGAGTACTGTCACCAAGCAACATTTCTGACGAGCTATCCAAGAACATCCAGGGAATATGGAACAAAGACGAATGGGAAACTGTGGTTGGATACGGTGTAATCGCACTTGCGGCGCTGGGTCTTTCAACGGTGTATTTTTACTTCAAGGATGTGTGAGACTTTTTTTCCGGTGAATTTTCTCCTTGGAGAAAACTACCTAATACGAATTAGTAATAGAAAAATAATGCAGATATGGTCATAGTCGTGGAAATGTCGCGTTTTTCGACACACGCCTCTGCAATTAGAATACTCGTGATTCTGATCGTCTCGGGACTGGCAGTTTACGGCCTGGGGAATATGTACGCTTATGGTTTTTATGATCGTACTATTGAAGGGATACACTGGTACGCCGTTATCTTTTTTCTTGGAATGTTGTTAGTGTATCTGGCAAGAGATAAAGTAAACACCCTCTTTGCACTCCCTATAGCGGCGACCTTCTACTGCCTCCATGAGGCGATATTCAACGTCTTCTTCCTTTCATATCACATGTTTCTGAAGCCACCTTCAGCACTGCCAGCGTGGTATTACGAAATGGCGTTAATCGCCGTAGTGACTCCGGTCTTTTTGATCGTTTCTTGGAAGTTCGGAGACTGGCTCGTGCGTCAGGGCAGGTGGACAATCCCTTACCTCGCGTCTTGGGTGGGCTTTATGGTACTGACTTTGGTGTGGATGAACTATGGGTTCCCAGTGTCAGCGAATGTTTACGGGATTTACGCAACCAATACCCCCAGCACAATGGCGAATATTTTTGAAATCTCAACCAACATTCTATTCGCATTTGCTTTTTACATAACGTTTAGCTTCAAACGAACGATTCCCAAATCTGCCCTAAATGTTGTTCCTGCGTCGAAAGGCCCCGCATATTAGTTTTCGTGGTTTCACATGAATCATTTCGCCAAGAGAATCTGTTCATCTTCTCTGGATTCCCGCATCTCGCTACCCTTGGCAAAGTCCTTGAGGTGGCCGTAAATGTATTTTCCTCCTCTCCTCGCAAAGACAAGGTCGTCTTTCGACCGGATCGAAAGCACCTTCCTCATAACGTACTTGGGCGTCATGAACACTCTGTAGAGATCCTGCGTCAGCTCCTTCACCTGTTCGTTGGTCAAAGTACTTTTCATGACCGCCTCACGCATATCATACCGGTCATAGTCTTCAGTGAGTAGCCAGTTATTCTCCTTGCACTGCTGCCACAGCTTCGTGCCTGGATAAGGAATCACAATAGTTGCCTGAAGCGTCTCAACGTATCCCGCCTTGAAAATCTGCTTTGTAAACTCGACGGTCTTTCGCGCGTCTTCATAAGTCTCCCAAGGATAACCCATCATTATCGTGAGGTGCGGATCCATCCCGTATTTCTTTGCCCACCTGCAGGTCTGCCAAGCCATAGCGTTTGTAGTACCTTTCTGTAGTCGATCCAGCGTTCTCTGGTTAGCCGATTCCAAACCGTACAGTATAAAACGAAAGCCAGCCTTCCCCATCATCTTGTAATCTTCCTCTTTTAGGGCGCCGAATCGCATGTTGCACCCGATACGAATTTTGAAGGCGAGATCTCGCTCGACCATTCCCTTGCAAAACTTGTGAAGCCATAAACCACAGGGAAAAGTACCCGTGTCGTCAAAGATCTCTCGAATGCCGTAACGTTTGTAAAGCATCTCCACTTCGTCTAGCAGACTTTCCGGAGTGCGCATCTGGTACTTTTTGTATGTCATAGTCCACGAACAGAACGTGCACCCGCCGCCGTTTCGCCACCAGCAGTCGCGACCAACCATCGTGTACGTACCTGGCTCGTACTTGAAATTCCCGTTCTTAACGTATAACCACCATTTTGTAAGGTCGCGGTCAATCAAAGGCAAATCATCCATGTCGTTGTTCTGCTGGTATCGACCGCTGTTCTTGATTACTCCGTCACTTTCCCGCCACCAGAATCCAGCACGCAGAGGAGTCCCTTTGCTCAAATAATCAGCAAGCGACAGTAGTTGGAAATCGTAATCCCCGCCGGTAATAGCAAAATCCACTGGAGAGTTTTCGAGCGACTCTTGGGGGAACGCAGTGATATGATCTCCCATTAGGGCGATCTTCGTCTGAGGCCAGCGCTCCTTGAATTCCTTGATGTACCGCCAGTATGTTTTCACGGTAGGAGCCTTTGTTTCAATCGCGATAAGGTCTGGCTTCTGATAGTCTTGGCTCTTCAGGTACTCCTCGAACGTCAACCGCTCCGCAATACCGTCATCCCACGTAACATCGTAGCCGTTATGAGCAAGTAAACTCGCGGCGTAAGCAGGAATCACCGGATAGATGTACGTCGGCTCGTTGAAGTATTGGAATTGCCTATTCTGCGACAGCAAGGGAACGCCCTTGGGTGTCTCTATCGGGGGATAAGAGATGCTGATCTTCACGAGCGTTCGCTTTAGTGACCTTGAAAGAAAATAATTAACATTTTCCTATATATAATGCCGAACATGACCAAGAATCTCAACGCGACAACTTGCGACTAGCAAGTCCTTGGATGAAACCCTCTCCATACGCCAAGTGGGTCAGCGGAACTCCCACTAAAATTTTGGAAATATTCTTGGTGCTCTGGAGAGACACGGCAAGCAAAATCACGACGTAGCAGAGTACCCCAGCTAAAATGACGTACCAAAATAGAGGGAAGACTAGTGAGACTGCAATTCCAATCACCAAACTAATTATCAGAAGTGATGGAAAAAAGTACTCTAGTCTGAGAGAGTTCTCCGGAAAGCTCTTTGCGAAATAACCTCTGTGAATCCCGTAATTTCTGATCTGGTTCAGGTAACCACGCCAAGTCGGCCGCCGGCGGTGAAATACCACGACGTCTGGAGCCAAAAGCTGCTTGTATCCAGCCTTCCTGATCTCGAGACAGATCAGCGTATCTTCCCCGGGCCAGTACTGCTCGTTCCATCCCCCGACGGCCTCGATAACCTTTCTCCAAGCGACAAAGTTGACCGAATGAATATCGTCAGATTCCTCGGCTTCGGATCTCCTGTATCGGGAAGAAATCTTTCCGCTGACGAGGAATGAAGAAAGAATCGCCCCCTGAGCTTGCGCGAAAGAGCTGTCATCGGGTGGGGTCAGTCCCGGCCCTCCGACCGCGCCTACGCCTCCTCTCCCCAGATAGTTGACAGCATTTGAGAGCCAATCCGGACGCGGGTATGCATCCGCGTCTATGTAAGCAAAGACCTCGCCGGAGGCGACCGAGTTACCGACATTTCTCTTTTTGCCGGGCGATACCTGCCCCGTTGGAATTACGTTTACTCCCTCAAGAGAGCTCGTACTGTCTGGCAGTAGAATGATCTCAAAATTCTGGTAATCAAGCAATTTGCATTTTGCAACGCAATTTTTCGCCAAGTCGTCTACTGTTCTGCAAGGAATGATGATACTCACGCGCGGCTGGGCGCTCACGCTAGCCACCGTTCTCGTAGATCTTCCGGAGTCTATCTGATAGCCTCCGAATCTTTGCTTCGTCGAAACCGTCCTTGAAAACGAGCAATCTCTCTGAGAATTGGTGTGCCTCCTTGCGAAGAAGTTCAGCCGAAGTTCCCTTTGAAGCGTATTTCAAAAACCGTTCGATCTGCAGTACGAGGTCACGAAAGCGCATCTGCTCGGACAGAGCGCGCTCATTCTCTAGTCTTGCCTTCTCGCTCAACGCGCTGATCGTTCCGATTTTGTAGGCTACCCCTTTGAAAGTGTTATGATCAAACACGTCCATACATTTTGTCGGGAAGTTCAATATAGGAAACAATATTTCCAGAATAAAATTTCATCTTCAATTAGAATTCCGGCTGGTCCTTTACGACAAAAGAGATGCAAGGAACCACTCAGATCACCCGACACACTTAATTACAGTAATATTACTGTAACTTTCGAAGTATATAGCTAATTCAGAGGGAGTTGTTTCTTGCGGTGGCGAGTCGCCGTCGGTCTCATCGTTTTTCCAAAAAGATGCTAGGCGGCATCATATTTGTCCTTACCAGTTTTGTAGGCGGCTTCGCAGCGAGCGTAGGAGCAGGTCTTTACACTCTCATGCGGAATACTTTCTCCAGTGCTCTAGGAATTCCGTTGAGCCTGCCACAATTTGCGTTCCTGCTCATCGGCGTGATTGGTCTTTCACTGATACTCTCTGATGTTTTAGCCCATCAAAGACGAACGAAAAGAAGAAGGTAGCTTCAAGTATTCGAAGGCACGGGCGCATCGCTCGTAGTTTGCGTTGTCGTTGTTTGCGTCGCGGGCGCGGCAGGCGACAGACCTCCTGCCATTACAAGTGTTTGAGCAAGTTTGTCACTCGAAGTAATGCTGATCACGTACCTCTGTCCCGGAACCACGCTTTGAACCGGCTGTTTCGTTACTCCCTGAACGATACCGATCGTAATTGGATCTGAATACTTGAATGTCACACTGGCGGCAGGCGGAAGTTCGTAACCAGCGCTGGCTAGAGCTCTAGTTATCGAGCGCTCGTCGACCTTCGTAATCGGAATCATCGAAGTGTTCGGGTAAATTACGAAATACTCCGAGATAGAGGCAACAGACGGCAAGGTCGGCTTTAGTCCTCCCGCCAGTGATGACAGTGAAGTAACCGCTGTCAGCGTAAAGACCAAAGACACGTTACCAATGTTCGCAACTGTGATTGAAAGGCTGTTCGGCGTTAGCGTTGCTCCCATGATCTCAAAAGCCGGCTGGTTATTCTTGAACCACGTCTCATTCGCCACACTACCTGTCTGACCTACCTGCGTCGAGGGTATTGACTGGGCGGGTATGGTGTATCCGCGCGCCGCTGGGATGAACGCGAACACGGGGTCCGAGGGATCTCCTAAGAGGAGTACGGTCGGAGTCAGGTCTATTACTGCCGCAGAAGTTTGCCCGTTGGCAATCGTAATCCCACCCACTATGGGCACGACAAGCCTGTGGTCTTCGTAAACGAGATACGCGGAATAGTTCGCTCCAAGGAAGGTAACAGTCGCGGACGTGACATTGAAGGCGAGCTCGTCAAAATCCCCGCTCTGTATATTTGCCGTAGCAATCGTCTGCGTGACATTGATTATGCTCATCAAGTTTATCTCTCCCTGTCCGTTAAGCACGTGCCATCCGGAATCATTTGCGGCCCCGCTCACGTGGACTGCAAGTGCGCTGTAATCAATGAAAACCGCGCTGGTGCCGTTCGGTACCGTGGGCGGATCGGTCAATAAGACTGCGAGAACACCACTCCCGGAAGACGATGTGGAAGAGGTCTCACCCGTGGCTGTCGATTTGGTGTTGAGAATTCCCGTAGTCACCACGCCGACGATAAGCACGACCGCAATAGCCGCTGCTATCGCACCGGATGCAAAAACGCTATTCCGGGAACTCATAGGACAACCTGTAATATTGCTAGACTATAACCCATTCCTTTGAACATGTCTTTTAGGCCTGAACTGCGCTTGTTCAACTGGTAGAACAGTTTTTTCTCTCGTTTGGTTGTCGACTGTTCTATTGCGCAGATTGATAATCCCGACCAGAAATTCACAAAACTCATGAAAAGCATTGGCTCAAGGAGAATACGTTTCGAGTGGGAGGTCTTCGGATAATTGTCTATGTTAGCATACTTTCTAGCCTATTTTCGGAACGATATGAATAAAGGAGGTAATGCTTGCTTCCAAGCTTGAGTCGCAATCCTGCTTTGTCCAAAGACGCCGATGCGGAGAAAAAGCTTGTGGCCGAATCCCAGCTGAAGGGGAACACTCTCCGCACGTACATCTACGTCGTCACGCACAAAAAAAGCGGGGTGCGCGAAGTCCAGAGGGAGCTTCACTTTTCCAGCTCGTCCCTGGCCCAGTACCATCTTGCGAAACTTGTTGATCTTGGTCTCCTTACCGAACAGGGCGGCGAGTATTTCCTTGCCGACCAGATTAAAGTCGATGTGTTGAAGGACTTTTTGAAGTTTGGCACGCTGATCGTACCACGGTTTGTCTTCTACGCCGTTTTTTTCACGATTATCACCGGTTTCTTTGGTACCGTAGTCTTGTTGAGAGACCCCTTCACTGAATTGAACGTATTTTTTGTTGCGATGCTATGCGTTGCAAGCGCACTCTTCTGGTATGAAGCGCTCAGAGCATGGATCAGAGGCCCTGTGTAAGTTTTAGAGCGAATTCCGGCATCAAGTTTAATTCGCTCAGCTCACCTATGTTGCGCGCGAACAAATGTCACTAATAGCTCAACTTCCACTCGCCGCAATCAGGTTCCCCAGCAAGGACCTCGAAACGAGCAGGCATTTTTACGAAGACATGCTCGGGCTGGCTTCTATAGAAGAAGACGAAGAAGGTTCCAAGAAAAGCCTGCACTTTGACCTCGGTAACATTAGACTATCCCTAGTGGCGGTGAGCCCTTCCAAGGGTGAGAAAGCTCCTGCGACGCCGACCGGTCAGCTGGTCTTCGTCGTGGAGAACGCTATCGACAAGGTTCATGAAGATCTCCTGAAGAGAGGAGTGAAATTCAAATCAAAGAAAATCTCCGAGGATTCCTCAGGGAAGTCGGTATCTTTTGCCGATCCGGACGGAAACGTAATCGTCCTCTGGCAGCCCCCGCGACGGGACACGAAGAATTTCAAGACTGTTGAGGGAGTCGTCAGGCACTACGAGCTAGTCTCCAGAGCCCTCGCAGACCTACGCGCTGAAGAATGATTAGTCTTCGCGCCACTTGAAGAACCTGACGGCCAGCGAGAATACCACTGCAGATAAAACCACGAGCACTCCCAAGTCTATTAGGGCGGCCGAGTAATTTCCGTAAAGCATCACGTTGTTTAACCCCGCAATCAGATAGTAAAGGGGCAAGATATGCGCCAAGGATTGCAGATAGCCCGGCATCTCACTGATCGGGAAAAACGTACCTGAGAGAAACATCATCGGGAAAGTTATGATGTTTCCCACCACCCCTGCAGATTCGACACTTTTGGTCACCGTCCCGACAAGCATGCCTAGCGAGACAAAGAACAGCGGCCCGACGACCAAGAACGGAAGTATCCACGAAGTAATCGTAACGTGCCCGCCAAAGGCGTACACACCTATTGTCGCCATGAGAACGAACGATATCAGGGAAAGCACGATGTACCATATCACCTTAGAAGTGAGCCACTCGCCCTTGGTGAGCGGAGTCAGCGACAACTGCTTGAAGAATTTCGATTTTTTGTACTCCGATGAGATGTTGACCATTGAAAACATCGGGCTGGTCAGAATCGAAAAGCCGATCAGACCTGGAATCAAAAAGTCGATGTAGGTGTACGACTTTGAGACGGTGTTCTGCGTTTGCACTCCCAGAATCGCGGACGCGTTTGCGTGGCCCAGGTTGAAGGCGTTGACCATACCTCCGACCACTTGAATCACAGCTTCGCCGGAGGTATCGGAAGGATTGCTGTAAACTGTGACGTTGACCCGATTTCCCGCTATGAAATCCGAGGAAAAGTTCTGCGGTATCAGAAGCCCGATCGCACCGGAATGAGCTTGAAGATACTGCTGAAGGTTCTGGTTTGACGGGATTAGTATAATTTGTGTGACATTCGTTTCATTTAGGGCGTGAAGGAATTGTGTACTTATCGGTCCGGAATCCAAGTTCTGTGTGTATACTGTTACGGGTCCCCCGCTTCCGCCCGAAAAAATCGCTCCAAAGATCGCAATGAGAATGACTGGGAAAACCAGAGCGAAGAAAAAGCCGGTTCTGTTCCTGAGATACTCCCTTCTGAACACCGATAGGTCGGCAAAGACTCGTTTGAAGCTCACCACGACTAACTCGCCTTGATGTCCCCCGCTTCTTCCATCCTTGCTCCCACCAGTTTCACGAAAATGTCTTCCAGACTGTCGCTGACCGTGACCATCTTTTTGGGAGAGCCGTACTTGTTAATCAATTCCTGAGGACTGCCGGCAGCAATAATTTTGCCTTTCGTCATTATCGCTACCTTGTCGGCTAGTAGCTCCGCTTCTTCCAAATAGTGCGTCGTAAGAAGAATACTCCGGCCCTGTTTTTTTAGCGCGCGAATGACATCCCACATAGCGCGCCTTGCCTGTGGATCAAGTCCCGTTGTCGGCTCGTCCAGAAATAGGAGCTCTGGGTTGTTCACCAGCGCGAGCGCGAGACCCAGTTTTTGCTTTTGGCCTCCAGAGAGATTCTCGAACAGGACGTTTTTGGAATCGCTCAAGATTACTTCGTTCAGTATTTTCTCAGGATCTGTTTCGACATCGAACAAACTCGCGTAGTAATTGATCGCTTCCGTCGGAGTTGACTTGTCGAAGAACCGAAACCCTTGGGGAATCACCCCGATTCTCTTGTGCAGCGTATAACCGTCTTTCCACGGATCCATGTCCATGACCTTCACGTTGCCGCCGTCCCTCTGCCTCAAGCCCTCCAGAATCTCAACGGTGGTGGTCTTGCCAGCGCCATTTGGCCCTAAAAGTGAGAAGATTTCTCCCTGCTCAACAGAGAACGAAATCCCGTCGACGGCCTTCAGGCTTCCATACGATTTGCGAAGATCACTCACTTCAATGGCCGGCATTCTGGAGAATCATTTTTCTCTTTTTGCGTTATTGAAGGTTTGCCTTGAATCCAAATATATTTTCAAGGCAAATAATAAAAGAAACAAAACTGATTTTTTGGGGCGGATAGCAATGGCGCCCAAACCCAAAAAGAAATCCGCTGCGAGGAAAAAGACAACCGGTGTAAAGCCAATTCCAGCTGGTTTCAGTACGGTGACTCCGTATTTGGTGTTGAATAATGCAAGCGATGCAATTGAATTTTACAAGAAAGCTTTCGGCGCGAAAGAGTTGTCTGTAAACCGCACGCCCGACGGGAAGATAATGAACGCCGAGATCAAAATCGGCGATTCCATGGTACTGCTCTCGGACGAATTCCCTAGTGCGAGAACGAAATCGCCAGTATCTCTCGGAACGAGCACTGTTACGATGCACATTTATTCAAAAGACGTGGACAAGCTTTGGGCTCAAGCTTTAGCCGCGGGGGCAATGGTCGTGATGCCACTTGACAAACAGTTCTGGGGAGAGCGTTATGGTCAGATCGTAGATCCGTTCGGGCATCACTGGTCTCTCTCGCAGCGTATCAAGATGAGCCCGCAGGAGATGGAAGAAAAACAAAAGGCTGCGATGGCAATGTTCGGTCAAGGAGAGCACTCTGAGAGTCCTCCTATCGGCGTCGGCTGAACTTTCTTGTCGGGTTCTTCGGATAAGATACACGTAGGATGTAGCGGGTGGTCCTACGAAGATTGGGTCGGGCCGTTTTATCCCAAGGATGCGAAACCAAAAGACTACCTCAGATATTACTCGTCTGTGTTTGACTCTGTGGAAATCGATTCCTCGTTTTACAGGATCCCAAATCAGTTCATGATTTCGCAGTGGAAAAAGAATACTCCCGACGAGTTTATCTTCTGCCCTAAATTTCCAAAGAAGATAACACACGATTTCAAGCTGCAGAATGTCGGGAGCACGCTTTCGTTCTTCTACAAGACGCTCGCAGCCCTAGATAAAAAACTCGGCCCGCTCGTCGTGCAGCTTCCTCCTTCTTTCAAGTATGATAAGGGCATGCCAGTTCTGACGGATTTCGTCTCAGAACTCAAGAGTGGATTTAGGCACGCAATCGAGTTTCGCCATAAGTCCTGGTTCCGGGACGACGTATACAAATTACTCGAGAGCAAGAACGTCTCATTCTGCTGGTCGATATCGCAGTACGTCGAGACTCCCACGAAACTAACTTCCGACTTTGTGTACACGAGAATGGTCGGGGAGCGCGACATTACAAAGTTCAACGAGATTCAGAAAGATAGGAGTGACCAGATGAAGGAGATGTCAGGGGCCGTGAAAGAAGCGGCAGGCTCTGTGGATGACGCCTTCATTTTCTTCAACAATCATTTTGCGGGGTTCGGACCCGAATCTGTGAACGAGTTCCGGCGGCTGCTTGGATTGATGGAGATGGATTTTGCGAAGATGGGTTCTCTGGAAGGTGTGCAGACCAGCTTCCAGAAGAGCCTTGCCGATTTCTAGCGAGCAATCGGAATGGCAAACAACCAGAGAATTATTTTTCATGTGGACATCGATTCATTCTATCCCTCAGTTGAAATTAGGGAAAATCCTAGTTTCAGAGGAAAACCTGTGATAGTAGGGGCTGACCCGAAGGAAGGTAGGGGTCGCGGCGTAGTGGTGTCCTGTTCCTATGAAGCGAGGAACTTTGGAGTGCGCTCGGGCATGCCGATTTCGAGAGCATACAAGTTATGTCCAGAAGCCGTCTACATTCGTCCTGATTTCGCACTCTATGGGAAGGTATCGCGGGGTGTCATGAATATACTCCGCGGCTTTGCGGACAAGTTCGAACAGGTAAGCATTGACGAAGCGTTTCTGGACGTGAGCGAAAGAGCAACCTTTGATTCGGCCAGAGAGCTCGCGTTGCGAATAAAGCAGGAAGTAGAGGTTAGAGAGAGCCTAACATGCTCAATCGGCGTTGCCCCAAACAAATCCTCAGCGAAGATTGCTTCAGAGTTTCAAAAACCCGACGGATTGACCGTGGTTCCTCTGGAGGAGCTTAAGGGTTTTCTTTCACCGCTTCCTGCCTCAGCTATCTCCGGAATCGGGAAAAAAACGGAAGAGTTTCTGGAATCGATCGGAGTGAATACGATCGGTGACATTCAGAAGCTCTCGGGAAAGGAGCTCATGAAGTACTTTGGCAAGACCGGAGTCTGGCTCTGGGGGGTCGCAAACGGCCTCGAGGAGATCGAGGTGAAGCAGAGACCGATGAGGTCTCTGAGCGCTGAGCACACGTTCGAGAAAGACGTCTCGGACAAGAAGGTGGTACTAGAGAAACTGGATGAACTCGCTGAGAAGCTTCACAAGAGGGTTGTTTTGTCTGACGCGAAGTTTCGAGTTGTCGGTATCAAAGTAAGGTTTACTCATTTTCAGACGTTTTTGCGGGAGAACACACTACCAACCGTTACTGACAGCAAGGAGGCGATGGTTCAGGAGGCTAGGAACCTCTTTCGCGAGTTTTACAACAATCCAAAGAAAGTGAGGCTGATCGGTCTTTACGTTTCAGGCTTTGAGGAGCCCGAATCAAAAGAGAGCCTTGAAAGCTGGGTTACCTAAAATACTGGCCTGAAAATTATTGATAATTTGCGCCCAAAAAACTGGTATTTTCAAGTACTTTCTTAGTATTAATTTATAAATGGGAGACATCTGCCCGTAAACGTGCTAAATTCTACAACTTCGAAATTGAAGAAAGGAATCAGTAGAGTCGGTCTCATTGTTATCGTCGTCGTTGTAATAGTACTAATTATCGGAGCCGGATACGCGGCTATTTCTCTAACGTCCAAGACAACTACGACGGCATCATCAACCACGAGCACTTCGTCTAGTGGTACCGGAACTGTTCCTTCGACCTTCACTTATGAAGAGACTCAAACTTACGAGTACCTTGATCCCGACGTTTCATACTTTTCGTTTGACTTCAACGTTTTGCAGAACGTGTATGAACCTCTTCTTGGGTACAGCGGAACGAGTGGTACTAATGTTATTCCGTGGTTAGCACAAAGTTATACTCTTTCCGCCAACAACAAGACAGCGACCTTTACACTACGAAGCGGAATAAAGTTCGCGGACGGTGAGTCGCTGAATTCTACCGATGTCTATTTCTCCTTGAACAGATTGCTCATCGAGGACTCTAGCGCACCGTCAGGACATGATTCTCAGGCATCTTGGATTGTTCAGCAGCTGGTTAGTACAAGCCTCAGTAGCGTTCTCAGCGGAGTTGCACAGTCGTACAACTCTACTTGGGTGCAGGACTGGCTAAACTTGGATTTCGTCCAGATCACGGGCACGCTGACTTTCAATCTGAACATCCAAAATCCCAACGCAGCGTTCCCCTACCTCCTCGCGGACGTATGGGCTGACATTCTTGCCCCAGACTATGTAATGTCGCATGACCTTTCGACATGGACGGCTGCGGGGTATACGCTACCGTATCCGACACTTTCCGGAAATGCAACGCAAATGATGGACCAGTACTTCATGGACGAGGCGTCAACATGCAACACAGGTGCGACTCCTGACGGGTGCGGAACAACATACTTGGACAACTCTGCTAATGGTTCGCTGGCCGGCACAGGGCCCTACGAGATAGCCTCGGTAACAACCAGCGGAGTCCCAACCATCACGCTCACAAAGAATCCTAACTATTGGGGTGGACCCTACAATAATATGACGGCTCACATCCCGACTATCCTGATCGAACAGGTTCCTGATGAAAATACAAGAGAGGTTAACTTAGAGTCGGCAGCTAAATCCGGAGCGGCTATGGCTATAGATGTTGAGCCGGACAGCTTCTACGATGTGGCCAACAAGGCTGACTGGCTTACCAACAACCAGATGGTCTCGATAATTCCTGGAGTGAGTCTGTACGGGCCGTACACGTACTTCTCGACTCTTTTCGATCCGTTTGACTCAAATGTTACAAACCCATTCACCGGTACTTATTACACCTTCCAACCCTTCGCGGATCTGAGAATCAGACAGGCCTTCGCTGATGCGGTGAACATGACTAATCTGCTGGATACCGTTGCAAACGGTCTGGGAGTAGCGGCGACATCTGCTATCCCGCCTGGACTGCCTCCAACCGGTTCCTACAACTCTAGCTTATCTGCTGGTTACAGCTACAACCCGGACGAGGCTGCTGCTTTACTCCTATCTGCAATGGAGCATCCGCTCACAAGCTTTAACTTCGAGAACGGAACGGCCGCGCCTGCTGGTACGTTCAACAATTCCTTCGGTTGCACTACGTTGTCTGCCAGCGGAACATGCACGAACCCAATCCCCCAGAACATCGTACTTTACGATGCCCAAGGTGATACAGTGGACGATGCTATCTTGACGCAGGTGCAATCAGTGATACAGAACATCAGTACTACATACAACATGGGTCTAACAGTATCGGTTTCGCTTGTCCCAGCAGGGCCGCTCGTCAGCGCCGGCCTTTCCGGTGAATACTACATGTATGCGCTCGGCTGGTTTGCGGACTATCCTTGGTCAATCGACTTCACTCAGGCGATGTACACTCCAGGCGGAGCTTACATGGCTGGCGATGGCTGGAACTTTCCGTACCTGACTGGCCTTGAAGCCCAGGCCCAGGCAGCGACGGCTGTTGGAAACCTGACAGGACTGGCCAAGGTGACAAACTTGATGAGCGAGTTCGTGAATAAAGAAACCCTCTACCTCTGGACGCAGTATCCAATCGAGTTCACCGCAATGACCTCGAATGTAAAGGGATTCTCATTTAATCCGGCACTTTCCACGGACACGGGCAACGTTGCCGGACCCGAGCTTTTCGCACCCCTGTACTAAGAGCGAAGAAGATGGAGAGGGGTTTTTCCCTCCCTCTATCTTGATTTCTATCGTCAAAATTTTTCGGGACTATAATAGGTAGAGTTCTTATTTTGGAGCACTCACTTGATAGTACGGCAGTTGCAGCTGTGCAATGAAGTTATACGAATACATTATTCGTAGACTGCTTTTGATGGTGTTCGTACTCTTTACCGTTAGTGTGTTGATCTTCTGGCTCGTTCGGGGCAACGTACCGCCCGCCTCTCTGGTCGCCGCCTACATTACACCCAAGATGACGGATGTCGCCAAACTGGGTGAAGCCCAGGGGCTAGGCGTTGCAACTCGTAGCTGTCCGTCGTGGACAGATTTTACCGATAGACTACCCAGCTGCATCGTGCCGCTGCAGGATCAGTACTTTAAGTGGCTTGAAAATATTCTGAAAGGGAACTTTGGATACAGCCTTATACCCGGACTGGCTCCCGGGACCGAGACTCTTCAACTGTTCAGCGGACTGTTCCCAGTTACGGCAGAACTTGCAATCACTTCACTTGTTCTGACGGTAATCATCGCCTTTCCACTAGGAGTGATCTCTGCAACTCACAACAACAAGTGGCCCGATCATCTGTCTAGAATTCTAGCGCTCAGCGGATATTCAGTTCCAATTTTTTGGCTCGCCTTTCTCTTGCAAATAGTCTTCGTCATTTACATCAGCATCCCAATCGGGCACGGTTTGAGCCTCAATCTGCTTCCAGGGAGCGGAGATATTGCCACGTCTTGTTTCCTTTGCTTTGCAAATCCTGGCACGGTTCATGCTTACACTGGAATGCCGATGCTTGACGGAATCCTGTCGCTCAACTTCAAGTACTTTTGGGATGGACTCGTGGCTGTGATACTTCCGTCGATCACGCTAGCGGTTGCCACGATTGCGGCCCTGACCAGGATCTTGCGTTCGAGTATGCTGGATTGCCTGAGGCAGGACTATGTTTTACTAGCGAGGTCGAAGGGCTTGAGGGAGCGCACTGTAATTTACAGGCACGCCCTAAAGAACGCGATCCTTCCCGCGATTACTATTACCGGGCTGATATTTGCCTTCCTCTTGGGCGGCGTCGTGGTTGTGGAAACGATTTTTACCTGGCCGGGGGTCGGCAGAGCTGCGGTCGAGGCGGCGACAGCTTTTGACGTGAACTTTCTTGAACTCTACGTCCTTGTTACAGCGCTCATAATTGTTCTCGCGAATCTGACCGTCGATGTAATGTACGCCATTTTGGATCCAAGGATAAGATACTGATGACCCAGCCAGCTGAGAATACCGAGGAGAGATATGAGATCAAAAGAGCAGGAGGCAGAAGGGCCGAGCTTAAATTCAGCCTCTATCTCTTAAGAAGAAATCCGCTTGTCCTCGCGGGCTCGGTCATCTCTCTTGGATCGATAATTATTGCGCTACTATCTCACTACATTGTAAATCCGAAGCTTGCAAATCAGATCGACTACGGATTGCAGCTATGCTGGAACAATCCTATAATCAACTGGCATCTGCTCAGCGTTTCAAGTTGCCCTGCCGAGACGGCGGTTTATCCTCTTGGAACGGATTTTTACGGCAGAAGCGTTCTCCAAATGATCATTCTTTCGATTCCGCTCGATCTAGAAATTGCATTCGCTATAGTGCTGGCCGCATTCACAATTGGGATTGTTTTTGGATCAATTGCCGCGTATGCGGGTGGAATAGTTGACGAAATAATTCTTCGCATCACTGACATCTTCTTCGCGCTTCCGGTAATCATTCTCGCACTTGTCGTGGTTGTTTCGCTTCCGCACGGCCGTACAATTCCGGTACTAACTGGAGTCACCCTCGCGATCTGGTGGCCGCTATATGTCAGGCTGGTGAGGTCGCAGGTTCTTGCCGAGAAGGGAAAACCATACGCTGAGGCACTAAAGGCAGTCGGTGCGAGCAGGTTCAGGATACTCTTCATGCACATAGTGCCAAACTCAATTTATCCTGCGATTGTGCAGTTGACATTGGATGTGGGAGGAGTCATCCTTACCTTTTCGACGCTGATGTTCATCGGACTATCGCCCAGTCCCCTGCTACCCGAGCTCGGCAATTTAACAAATCAGGGGCTGGACTATGTGCGCAGAGCTCCCTGGCTCATAATTTTTCCGGGTCTCACGATATTGATCATTGCGCTCGGCTTTAATTTGCTCGGAGATGGCATTCGCGATGTTCTTGATCCAAGGCTGAGAAGATAATTTTTCTGGAGGAGATATGTTGGAACAGCCAAAGCAAGTTGGTAAGACGGCCCTCGAAGTAAAGAACCTCAAGCTGGTCTTTAGGACTTACGCCGGGTTGGTGAAAGCACTCGACGGAGTAGATCTCACCGTTCGGAGAGGTGAGATATTGGGGCTAGTAGGAGAGAGCGGGAGCGGGAAATCCGTAACTGCTCTCGCTATTGCTGGATTATTGCCTGAAAATGCCCAGATCATTGAAGGAGAAGTACTTCTCGACGGTGATAACCTATTGGGCAAAGAAAAGAAGGCGTTAAGAATTGCAAGGCTCACCGACATTGCTTTTGTATTTCAGGATCCAATGACATATCTGAATCCTGTCTTCACGATTGGGCGTCAGATCACGGAAATATTTGATGGGGATCCGAAACTCTTTCAGGATGAACTGATTAAGTCAAGGCTTGACGAAATCAAGGCGCTACAGCACAAAACGGCAGAGACAGCCATATTGGCCGAGCTGTCCCGAGAGGAACAACGATTGCAGGAAGCAAAGCGATCAGGGAAACTTAGTCGAAAGGAGGGAAAGAGACTGTCGAGGTCAAGGGCGCTCCAGTATCTCAGTCTTGTGAAGCTGCCCGATCCTGAGCGTGTGTTCAAGATGTACCCATTCGAACTGTCCGGAGGCATGCGACAGAGAGCAATGATAGCAATGGCGCTCGCGCGAAGTCCCAGGGTCTTGCTCGCGGATGAGATAACGACCGCGCTCGACGTGACCGTCCAAGCTCAGATACTTGAGCTTTTGAAAGAGCTCAGGAACAATATACATGCAGCCGTAATAATAATCACGCATGATTTAGGCATCGTCGCGCAGACCTGCGACATGGTTGCGGTGATGTACGCGGGTAACATCGTTGAAACCGCCACGGTCGAGGAGATTTTCAGAAATCCACTTCACCCCTATACAAAGGGACTGCTCGCGGCTGTTCCAAGAATAGGAAAGACTGGGGAATCACTCGAGTCAATAAGTGGCTCGGTTCCTGATCTTATCTATCCGCCCTCGGGGTGCAGGTTTCATCCTCGCTGCCCAATGGCATTCGAACGATGCCCGCAGGTAAAGCCACCCCTCGTGGAACCTAAGACTGGACACAAGGTAGAATGCCTCCTATATGGCGGTTAATTTCGCAACAAAAAGAGACAGCGCCTATTTGACAGAATCCACATTGCAAGCGTCCGAGAAAGGAGAATATCTCGTCGAATCACACAACGTCTTCACATGGTTTCCGATCAAGGGTGGACTTTTCAGCCGAACTATAGCCAACGTAAGGGCAGTTGACGGCGTCTCCATCGGGGTCAGGCGTGGTGAAGTTCTGGGGCTCGTCGGGGAGTCTGGTTCTGGAAAGACCACTTTCGCACGAACAATATTGAGACTTGTGAATCCCACAAAAGGCGAGATCTTTTTCGAAGGAACGGATATCACCAAACTGAAGGGGCGAAAACTACAGCAGTTTAGAAGGCGCATGCAGATAGTCTTTCAGGACCCTTACGCTTCGCTCGATCCCCGCCAGACCGTTAGATCGACCCTCACCGAGCCGATGAAGATACACCACACAGTACAAAACAATCGGGAAGCAAATGCGGCGGCTGAGAAACTCGTCGAATCCGTCGGCCTTAATCCTGATCACCTCGCGAGATTTCCGCACGAGTTCAGCGGCGGGCAGAGACAGAGAATCGCGGTGGCGAGGGCCCTAGCTGTAAACCCGGAATTTTTGCTTCTCGACGAGCCCACCTCGTCGCTGGACGTGTCGGTGCAGGCGCAGATTCTGAACCTGTTGAGAAAGCTGCAGAGTGACTATGAGCTGACGTACCTTTTCATTTCTCATAACCTGTCGGTGATAAGACACCTGTGTAATCGTGTTGCGGTTATGTACCTAGGGAGAGTAGTTGAGATATCGAACTCTGACGACCTCTTCAACAATCCAAAACATCCGTATACGTTTGCGCTTCTTTCAGCCGTCCCGGAGCCCGATCCGCAGACACGATTCAAGAAGAGGGCCATTCTTCAGGGCGACGTTCCCAGTCCAATAGATATCCCCTCTGGCTGCAGGTTCAGGACTCGCTGCCCTTACGCAACGAAGAAGTGTGCGGAGGAATTTCCGCCACTTGTTGAAGTGGAACCTGGACACTGGATCGAGTGCCACTATGACATTGACTACAAGGTGGCTAAACCCTAGTGGGCAAATATCACGGCGAAGACTATGAGCAGCACGATTATCACTGTTATCGGCAGTAGTACCGTTTGCATCGCCGCGAGAATTAGTGCAACCCAGTCTTTCCACCCCAGTTTCACGGTAGTTTCCTTCATTGAAATATTCTTGTCCGTAGATTTTTCATCATCCTGCCAGACCCAATTGCCGTAAATGTCTCTTACCTTTCTGGCGACCAAAGCTACCAATCCTATTTACTGGGCGCGCTCCTCAATTTGTTCCTTCCATCTCTTTTCTTCCTTCGCGGATTCGCGCGAGCCCAGCCCGTTCCAAGGTTTCTCGGGCAACGTCTTGATAAGCTCGCGGAGGAAATATCTCGCCAATTTTGAAGCCTCTGTCTGGCCGGTGTCATCCAGTCCGAATCTAATTTCGATTGTGGATCCCTTGGGCGGCGATATTGATGGCATAAGTAAATTCCGGGTCTTTGGCATTTTGTCAGGCTCTATCACGATGCGGAAATAAGCCGGGTGAATTATTTCGAATTCGGCGAGGTCGGCCTTTCCGTTTCTCTGGAATTCGAAATAGAGTTTGCTCAGACAGGCTTCGGCCGAGTTGACAACTTGGTCATAGTCGGCTGAGGCCTTTAGGAACATCAAGACGAGAATCGGATTTGGTCAATTTTATAGTTTCGGTGGGATTCTCCCCAAACTAGAAAACGATCTGTTCGAGGATAATTTTTCTATCATCTTTTAAAGAAAGAAACCACATCAACTGGCCGTGTCATCTGCCGAAGTAGAACCAACCGACGACAAGGCGAGCAGCGACAGAGCTGGTGCGCTACTAGAGAAAAAAGCAGATGAGCTGCCGACAACAGTCAAGCAGAGAGAGGTGAAGGAGAAACCGGAGGATGTGGCGAAGGGGCAACGCGTCGTTCCGCATTCAGAATTTGAACAAAAGAAAAAGAAAACGAGGGATGACCCTTCTAGAAAAGTGAGAGAGGGACAATACGAAGTTTAGAGCTTGTAGCTAAGAATTTATTTAGAGACGATCATGTTTTCTCGCTTCCCTTATTTCTTGTACGGCGGAGGGACGACCACGCCACTTTTTTGAAACATCGTTCGCGAGAGCTATGAAATCCTTCATTCCTTTTCGCATTTCAGACACCTGTTCCTTGGTAAAGGAGACATTGGACCGGGGTATGCTACAAATATCAGGCGTACTCAGAACGATGATTATTATGAGTGTTACATTGCGTCCAGATTCTTCGCGTCTTCATCCGCAACTTTTTCCATCGAGGATTTTGCCGGACCTTTCGCGAACAGACCCAGCCGGCCCAGTTCCATTGCAGCGTCGTATTTGATTTCAGTTCCTGCTCCGCCTGGCAGTTCGGTAAGTATCATCATTATCTTGCTCCCTTTGCCGTCGCCGTCCAGTGTATCAATAACGATTTGGTTTGACTGCCTATTGATCGTCATTTTGTTCTGCGAAACGAGTTTCTTCTTCATCAGCTCCATTTGCTGCTCAAACTCGATCGTGTCACCCTGATTGTTTTTAATCGTAACTTGTTTTACAAATTCTGAGTGAAGCTTGGACAGATTCTCTGGATGCGAGAAGTAATCCATCGCTTTTGCAACGGGTGCTTTGGTCTTTCTGACGAATTCCCATTTGGTCGGCATATCTTAGATGCACAAAGGCAGGCGTATTTATCCTAATCCGTGTAAATTATGCGTGTTCAAATGGTTATTCTGCAGTAGAATCATCTGTTTTCACCATCGGAATTTTTAACTACAAGTTAAAGCCTTGCTACAGTCATGACTGAAGTAAAAACCGAAGTCGAAACTCAGGAAGAGGAACAGCTACTGCCTCTTTGCGAGGCAAACAGAAGCCTGGTGGCGGATCCAACAGTATATGCCGCGAATGTGGTATTCAACGTTGGTTCGCTAAAGTTGATTGACAAAGCTCCGTGAGCTCGAAAATCAACTTCACATCTTTCAAAGAGAAACGTCTTGTCTTCTAGTTCCGCTACTTATCCAGAGAACAGGGACAAAGACCTTGAGAACTTACTAGGCCAGTTCCTAGTGGCATCATTTCAGAGCAGCAAGCTCTCCGAGATGATCAGGGAGAGGTTCAGGGGATTTGGGAAGGATATCCGTCTGATCTTACCTGGCAATCCACCCCTTTCGGTCAGCGTAAGGATAGAGCCTTACAGCTCGCCTCCAATATCAAAGCAGGAAGAAATCCCGCGAGGAAAGTCATCGAAAGATTTTGTCACTGTAGTCGCTCTAGCCGAGAGTCCTCCGCTCGAAGTACCCGAAGGAAACAGGCAGGTCATCTCGGAAACTCAGAACGCCGTCGAGGAGGCTTTTGCCGGTCTTTTCAGATACTGGAAGGAATACCGAAGACAGGGCGCCGATTACTTGAAGCTTGACGAGTGGAGAGTCAAAGTGTCAATCATAACCTCGGCGGACGCGTCCACAAGCACTGAAGAATTCATCACATCCATGAACGCACTAGAAGCCAAGAGAAAAGGGCATATCATCGGGAGTCCGTGAACCCGGATTAACGAAGAGAATATATTGTTCGATTTTTGAAAGACGCGGGTGGTCTTTGGCAGGTGCCGAAATTATATTGGGTGAACAGTTACTTTTTGGCGCCGAACATGCAAATGGAGTATCAGAAATGGTGCAAGTCTTCGGGTGCAAAAGCCATCCGCGACAAGTTCGAGAAGCAGACGGGAATCAAGTACATCAACACTTACTGGAAGGTGCTTGGATTCGGAGATTATGACTGCGAAGACTGGTTTGAGCTTCCGAACTGGGCCGCTATGGACAAGATCAGAGATGCGATGAGTATAATGGAACAGCTCTACAAGGAAACGTGGAAGATGATGGACATGACGAGGGAAGGCAAGAATAGGGTCGTCAGAACAACAGAAGATGTTATGGTTCCCAACCCGCCAGAATAGCTAAGGCTTTACGGAAAACTCTCTGTTGCGAAGACCGAAGTAATAGAGCTGTTACTGATCAATCACGGTAGCCTTATAATTTCGTGCGGGCTTTGCACGAAACATGTCAGAAGAGAAAAGTTCGTACGATCTCTGGTTAGATTCTGAGGGAGTTGCGCAGAGCAGCGAAGTCGCAGGATTTTCGGACATTACCGCGCTTCCCAGAAAGTATTGGGACAGGATAGGAGGTAATGCAGTTTTCCTAGAACTCGTAGGAACCAGGCAGGCGCAGCGAGGCATGTACGTCGCAGAGATTCCGGGGGGCAGTGCGCTCAAGCCGGAGAAGCATCTCTACGAGAAAGCGATATTCATCCTCAAGGGTCGAGGGATGACGGAAATATGGCAGGGTGAAAACGGTCCGAAGCAAAAATTCGAATGGGGTCCTGGCAGTCTCTTTGCAATTCCTCTGAATGCAACGCACAGACTCATAAACGGCACGAAAGAGCCCTGCATATTTTTCGCGGCAACGACAGCGCCTATGATAATGAACTCCTTTGCGGAGAACGATTTCGGCGTGATATTCAATTCCGATTACGTATTCAAAACCCGCTGGAACGGCCAGAAGGATTTCTTCGCTCCCACGGACACCAGAGTAAAAACATCTTTTGGCGGCACGAGAATGCTCACGAATTTCATTCCCGATGTCAGGGCGCTGTTCCTTGACGACTCTAAGCTAAAAGTACAGGGAGGACAGCTGACCTCCTACCTGATGGGTCGCTTTCCGCACGGGCACGTTTCAGAGTGGCCTGTAGGAAGGTATCACGCGGCGCACTATCACGGACCTGGCGCGATCCTGATCGGCTTGAGGGCTGAAGGTTACGCTTTGGTGTGGCCGAACGAGCTTGGCGCGCATCCTTACGAAAACGGCCATGGAGACAAGGTGCTCAAAGTGAACTGGAAACAGAACAGTCTTTACAGCCCGCCCAATCGATGGTACCACCAGCATTTCAACACAGGTACTGAGCCGGCGAGACACGTCGCCATCTACGGCGGCATGGTCGATGAAGCATACTCGGGATCAACGAGCAGTAGGGAGGGCGGAACCTTGATCACCTACCAGGACGAAGATCCAGAAATTCGAAGACAGTTTGAAGCGGAGCTCGAAAAGAAGGGAGTAAAGTGCGCGATGCCCAAATACGAAGCTGCCAAGACGATGCAATGAATCAATGAGGAATTGAATGGAATGACTCGGGCTTGAGCAGGAAATGGAAACGAAACTGAGTGCTTGAATTGCTAAGACAGAAGGTAAACAAAGCAGAAATCTCTCGCTTTAGCAAAAGTTCTCCGCTTGCGAACACGACAAAGATCGGAATAGTCGGCGTAATCTTGGTGGCGTTTTTCTTTCTATTTCTGGTTCCAATCCCGCACACCGTTCAAAGCTACTACACATGTCTCACTGGAACACTCTGGCAGTCACCGAGTTACTATTTGTTCAGATTTGGCACAGCTATAGGAAGAGGTGTTCACGTTTGTGGGAGCTACCAAGTAGTATTTCGCCCGATTTGAAACGACCTAACTTTCACCTGTTGATGATAAAACAGAACCTAGATTTTCATTAAAGGAAATCAAACTATCGATAATTCTTTGCAATTGGCTCAGTATTCAGTAATTACTATAACATTCCAGAAAAATTGACAATTCTTTTATCGATGAATAATCGCTACTACGGCAGTTGAAATATCTCACAAAGAGACTCATCTCTTATGCGGCAGTAATCGCGGCCGTATCTCAGCTGGATTTTTTCCTGCCGAGGATTGCGCCTGGAACCCCGATCGCCTTGGTGCCTCAGGATTGCGCATCAAGCTGTCAGCAGCTGGCTGCTTTATTGAACGCTGAAATGGGGCTCAATAAACCGTTATACGTTCAATACATAATTTACATGAAGGATATTTTTCTTCACTGGCCTCCATACTTCAGTGTCTCGCAAACTTACTTTCCAACTCCAGTGCTCCAGTTGTTCCTCTCGAAAATAGGCTGGACTCTCCTTCTTGTAGGCGGTGGAATTGTTTTGTCTCTCCTTGCGGCATTTCTTGTATCGAGTTTGGGCTCGCTTAAGCGTGGAGGAAAAGTTGAGACCAGTTCTGTGTATGGTGCCATAATTTTGCAGTCGACCCCGGTATACTGGACGGGTTTGATTCTACTGTGGACGTTCGGCGTAACATTGCACTGGTTGCCGATTTTTGGAAACGTTTCTCCGACAATACCTGCAGGGTTTACTGCGGCGTACGTGGGTTCGGTACTCGTGCATTGGGTGCTACCGGTAACGGCGATGGCTGGATCAATGTTTGGCGAAATGTTTCTGATAATAAGAGGATCGACGCAAGAAGTATTGAAGACCGAATACGTGCTCGCGGCAAAGATGCGGGGCCTAAAGGAAAGGACTGTCGCGTTCTATTACATCTTACGGAATTCGATGCTCCCGCTGGTTTCGGTCCTTTCGTTTTCTCTCGCAAGTTTGATCGGCAGGGCAGTGCTCATAGAGATTATTTTCGGTTACAATGGCGTGGGCAGCATGATCGTCAACGCGGTATCGACAAAGGACTATCCGGTCATTGAGGGATCGCTGTTTTTGATAACTCTAATCATAGTGGCAGGTGGACTGATTGGCGATATGATATTGCTCAGAATTGACCCAAGACTAAGAATTCAGCGCTAGTTGGTAAAAGAATGAAAAGCGTCTATCTTTGCTTCTGCCACGATTTTCTTATCGTCTCAAAATACTGAAATGAAAGTTAGTGGCAATGGATCCGGATTCTCCTTGAGCTCAAGAACCGCTACGCAACAGATTGAAGGAACAAAGCAGCACGCGCATGTTAACAGGATAGTCACGACCCTTCCCAGCGCGACCGAGATTGTCAGCCTCTTGGGTCTTGAGGACAAGCTAGTAGGCATAACGCACGAGTGTGACTATCCTCCATCCGTTAGAAAAAAACCGGTCGTAATGCGTTCGGTCTTTGATACGACCAAGATGACCAGCAAGGAGATAGACGACTCGGTTCTATCTTTTGTGACGAAGGGAAAATCAATCTACGAAATTGACGAAGAGCTCTTGAAATCACTCGAACCTGATTTGATTATAACGCAGGAGCTGTGTGAAGTTTGCGCAACGCCGCTTCGTGAAGTTTCGAAAATAATCGGAGAGTTGAAACCGAAGCCCGAGGTTCTGTCGCTGACTCCTCACAATCTTGAAGACGTACTTGAGGATGTCCTGAGAGTTGGAAGAGCTACCGACAAGCTTGCTCGGGCAAAGGAGATTGTTTTGGAATTTCAGAGAAGGATTGATGCAGTGAGGGAAAGATGTTCCGCTGCTAAAAAGCCGTCAGTCTTTTGCTTGGAGTGGATGGATCCGATTTACTGCTCCGGGCACTGGATGCCGGAACTTGTGAGCTACGCTGGCGGTGTTGAGGTACTAGGCAGATATGCAGAGCCTTCGACGACTGTGTCTTGGGAACAAGTCCTGCAAAAAGATCCTGCCGTAATTTTTGTGACCGTTTGCGGATACGACGTGGAGAGAACATTGGGGGAGATTTCTGCGCTTACCGACCGAAAAGGATGGAATGCTTTGAAGGCTGTAAAGAATGGCTCTGCATATGTTCTGGATAGTCCGTCATACTACAGCCGGTCTGGACCAAGGCTAGTTGATGGATTGGAGATCATGGCGTACCTGCTACATCCGGAACTCTTTCCCAGCTACAAGCTGCTCAAGAATTCGGCGTATTCTCTATTCGCTGGAAAATACGTCTGATTATCCGTTCTCGGGCGCGAATACATTTATTTGATTTGAGAGGTTTTCATAATTTAGGCATAATAAAGTGGCGCTGAAAAAACAGATCCAAGCCGTCCTAGTGTCGGATTACAAAGGACCGAAAGCGGCCTGCGGCGAAGTCGAAATCCTGAAAGCTCTATTCGCAATTGGCAAGTCCGAAACAAATTTGGGGCGTGCGAGGCTTGGTCAGCTTACGGGCTTGGGTCAGGGAGAGATAAGGACCCTCATAGCAAGGCTCAAGTCAAGCGGCTTGATCTTGGTTGACGCGAGAGGTTGCGCGCTCACTGAAAAAGGAGAAAGGGCATTTTCTCTCACATCAAAAGTCCTGCCGTACTCATCCCTAGTTGAGGCGAGACCGCTCGGTCTGGGCAAATGCGCGTGGGCTACCATAGTAAGAGCAAGCGAGAACAAGATCCGAAGCGGCATCGAGCAAAGGGACGCCTCAATTCGCATCGGCGCTGGCGGTGCGCTGACAGTGATCTATTCTGACGACAAGTTCAGGATACCAGAAGTAAAAAAGTCAGAACAGGCCGACTGCGAAGCCCTTGGTCCTTCAGAGCCCTGGAAAACCATCAGATTGGAAGGCAAGCCAAAGAACGGCGATGTCGTGATAGTGAGCTGGGGGGATTCTGCAATGGTCGCGGAGGCAGGATCGCTCGCGGCTGCTCTAACTCTACTCTAGGCATGCAACAAAACTTGTTAAGAACAGCGAAAATTGCTAGCATGCTACAAGATTGAAGAATATCGTCTATGGAAGTAAGGGGTTTAGGGAATATCAAGTGAGCACTTCCACGGTAACTGTCACGACAGTGCCTCCCGATTACTATCAAGTAAACGGAATCACACTAAATTCAGGATCAGAGACAACTAAAACCACGCAAGGTACGGCAAATCTCCAGTTTTTGATCACGGGCCCGCTTGCCACTGCGACAACAGCGCTTGGAGCGATTATTGCCATCAACATCTCGAACGGCAGTTCGTCTTCATACCCCACAGTTTTCCAGTGCACGACCTCGACTCTTTGTACCGCAATAAGCGAGGTTCCTGTCAAGGAGTACGGCGTCACGAATTTCAATAGCGCGGCAACGGCTTTCTATATTGGGACGGGAATAGAGAGCGGGCAACCCTATGATTACGCTATAATATTCTCCAACGAAAACTCGGCTGCCGGAACCGTAATGGCCAGTTGAGTAAGATGGCTGGAAAAGAACTCGCCTTCCACATTGTGGACGTCTTTGCTGAGTCGAAGTTCGCCGGAAACCAGTTAGCTGTTGTCCTGAACGCAGGTAATCTGACAACATCCGAAATGCAGCACATAGCTGCTGAATTCCACTATTCCGAGACTACTTTCATCACGGGAAAAGCAAAATCATTCCGGATAAGAATCTTCACACCCAAAGGAGAGCTTCCCTTCGCTGGTCACCCGACGCTGGGTACAGCTTTTGTGATTCAACAGTATATTATCAGAAAAAATGTGCCAAGAGTCTCGCTCAGCCTTAAAGTTGGAGAGATACCAGTTGATTTCAATTACGACTCAAAACCCCCGGTACTCTGGATGAAGCAGAATGAGCCCAAATTTGGCAGGAAGTTTGATTCTGGAACCATGTCCAAGGTACTGGGGATCGACAAATCAGAGATTGATACCAAGTTTCCGGTGCACGAAGTTTCGACGGGAATTCCACTGATCATGGTTCCGCTCAACTCGCTAAAATCACTGAAGCGTTGCAAGGTTGACAGTAAAGCCTATTTTGAACTTGTTGCAAAAACCTGGGCAAAATCGATTCTCGTTTTTTCATCAGCACCATACAAGAAGAATAGCGACTTGTCAGTGAGAGTCTTCGCCGAATATTATGGAATAGTCGAGGATCCTGCCACGGGAAGCGGGAACGGATGTCTCGCAGCATATCTATGCAAATACAGGTATCTCGGCTCCAGCGAAGTTGCTGTGAGCGTTGACCAAGGCTATGAAATCGGCCGTCCATCGAAGCTGTACCTGAAGGCTAGCGAGACCGATAGAATCGACGTCTCTGTCGGCGGCAGGGTTTTCGACGTCGCGCAGGGAAGCTTGAAGGCAAAATAGTTGAAGCGAAAACTAGACATATGATCTGCGCGGAATCTGCTCTAATGAAACTCAACGAGCTGACCCCGGAAGAGGAAGAGGTCATTGTCCGTAAGGGAACGGAGATGCCCTTCACCGGAGAGTACGATGAAAACTTCGAGCCGGGAACCTACGTCTGCCGTAGATGTAACACTCCGCTCTACAGGTCCGAGGACAAATTTGACGCGGGGTGTGGCTGGCCGGCTTTCGACGATGAAATCAAGGGCGCGGTGAAGAGACTGCCCGATCCCGACGGCGAGAGGATAGAGATCGAATGCGCAAACTGCGGTGCACATCTGGGACACGTGTTTCTGGGCGAAGGCTTTACGAAGAAAAATACTAGACATTGCGTGAACTCTATATCGATGAAGTTTATTCCGAAGAAATAACTTTTCAAGAGTTTTGAAGCGGAAATAGCTTTTCCACGTTCAAGACGAGACGGTTTACCGCCTTTCGCAGCTTTGGTCTGTAAGCTTCTCCTATCACCTTACACGACTCCTTGACGAAATTTTCAGACAGAAGCCTCATGGTTTTCTCGTCCCAATCAATTTTGGTCGTCCAGCCCTTTTTCCCGCGCACGCTAGTGACACTACTGGACTTTTCCCTAACAGCTCTCTTTGATATAGAATAATTCAGCTCTAGAATATTCTGATACAGCAAAAGATTCTCTTTGTCGATTAAGACGAACTTGATAGCATGGCCATGGCTGATAGCAGATTTCCTGCTGTCGCCTACACTGAACCGAATCTTGAACCTTTCATCGACCGGCTCATCCTGTTGGGGCATCGACATAGCGCCGTGGAAGATTTTTCAAATATCAATCTTTGGGAACCGTCTTCATTCTGCTCATTAACCGGTATTCTTGGGGTACGGTTCCGCCGGATTTCAATCGACGCAGTATCAGTCCGTAATACTTCTTGTCGATCTCTGCAGAAATGAAATGGCGTTTCAATCTGATGCACTCGCTGATTTCAGAGCCACTGCCGCCGAAAAGGACAAGCACTGTGTCACCGGGTTCGGTCGTCGCCTTGATCAGAGTGCTCGACAAGCCCTCGGGTATCTGACAGGTGTGGAATGTTTTTGTAAATCCGACATTCTTTACGAGATCAAAGTAGAGCCAAGAATAAGGCATCTTTCCTGGCTTGCCGCTCAAGATTAATTTCTTGATCCTTTTGTCCGTGGGATTTACGTACGGCTCTGCAACGTTTTCTTTGAAGAATTTGTTTTCCTTCGATTTAGTGCAGTGCAGGATTGATCTGTGAGCTGTAGTGAACCTTCTCTTCGAGTGTCCAATGTTCGTCCGGTAAATCCAGACGTACTCATTCACCTCGTGAAACGCATTGTCAAGGTAGCGAGTCATGAGGTAAGCGTTATTTTTTGGATAGTTGATTATGAAAAAATTCCCGTCATCCTTCAGAACGCGCAGGCTTTCCTCAGACCAAGAAACGCACCAAGAAATGTAGTCCTCGAAGTTTTTGGTGTAAGAGACGTCGTTATACTTGACTCCCACATTGTAATCGGGGTCGGCGTAAACGCAATCGATTGATTTGTCCGGAATTCTCTTGAAGAGTTGTAAAATGTCCTCGTTGAACACTTTATCCAAGAGCGCCGAGTTCATCTGGACAAACAACTCCCAAAAGCCTTCAAAAGATAATTCTTATTAGTAGTTCTCCAAGAAAGAAGGAACTACGAGGAAGTGAACCAGCGAATTGAATACTTCGATCGTGCTGTCGGGTGACTGCGTTCCTCATCCAGTCACAAAAGTCTGCTAGTCAAAACTCTTCATCGTTATATTATCTAATCGCGAACCAGTGTACTTTTTGGCTTGGAGGTAAGGGGCTATGACCTCTGATTACATTCCTTGCGAGCGAAATAGAGATCGCGACCAAGAGGTCTACCCTATCCTGTGACCAGACAAACTCGCAAAAGACAGTCTCCTTCCTATCCATTGTAAACAGCTCTCTGGGAAAGGTAAACGTCAACTTCGACGCAGAGACGTCTAACGAGATTCTGGAGACCAACCACTATTCCAAGGTCTACGATCTCGGATTGCCGTGGTCGGAGACATTCCAAGCGTCTTCGCTCGGCCCGCTTGTCAGCAGGGCTTCGATCATCAAAGAGCTTCTCAAGAAATTCGGAAAAAGGTTTTCCGCCAATCTGGTAATTGGAAACGCCGCTTACGGACTGCGGCCGGATTACGATCTGCTTCACAACATGACGCTCCGGATAGCGCCGCTTTCTCAGAGAGAGCTGAAGCTTGGCGCCGAAGGCCTGGTTAATGGAAAGAAGGCAATTGATCTGGCTGCTCAAACGAACTCCGTCGCATACATCTTGCATACGACATCAATCAACGAGCTCTTGAGCTACGCGAGCGAAAGCAAAGTCAGGTTCATGGTTTACACTCTCGCGAGGATAGCCGAGACCAGAGCAATTGCAGCTGCCGAACTGATGCACATCAAGGGAACCGCCTATTTTGAGAGGAGAAGAATCCTTAGGGATGAGATTTCTCAGAGGCTAGGAGAGTTCTCAATCTTCGGAACTGGTGAAGACGTAGTTATGCAGGTCAGGTCTCTTGTCTCGCGCGGCGCGTCAAAGGTTGTACTATATCCGGTGTTTTCCGGCGCGAAAGACCTGATTTCACAGATGAACTTGCTCTCTGACTGGATAGAATAGGGCATAAACTCAGTCCAGTGACGTCGGAGTATGCGAGCTGTTGCCCCACTCATACCACGAACCCAAGTAGTTCCTCACGTCCTTGTATCCAAGGAGCTTCAATACGAGCCATGAATGCGCCGCCCTGTATCCGCTCTGGCAATAGGTCACCGTTTGCCCTTCCTCGGAGATTCCCGAGTACAGCTTTCGCAACTGCTCCGCGTTCTTCAGAGTTCCATCTCTTCTCAGGGCAACTTTCCACTCGACGTTCATCGCGCCCGGTATGTGTCCTGTCTTCAGTGCTCGATGATACACCCCGGAAAATTCGCCTTGATTTCGCGCGTCGATAAGGTTCACGGATTTATTTCTCACCGAAGAGGCGAGAAAATCGAGTGACACTACGACTGATGGATCTGGTTTAGCGACGAATTGGCTTTGCTTTGGAGTGAGCGGGTCTTTTTTAGAAAGCGGGAGCTTCATTCGCTTCCAGAGGTTCGAGCCCCCGTCGAGCAACCTAGCATTCTTTTGACCAAAAAAGTTCAGGAGCCAAACTCCGCGGGCAGCATCGTAACCGCTGTTGTTCTGGTATAGGATGACCTGCTTTTGTTTTTCGATTCCTAAAGATCGGAAAAGCATCTGCATTTCTTTTGCGTAAGCTTCGATGCCGTCCCTGGAAGTGTCGACCCAGTGGAAGGCGTACAATTCCAAGTTGTAAGCGCCGGGAATGTGTCCTTTCGCGTACTTCCAGTAGTTTCTCGTGTCAATGAAAATGACATTCAGCTTTTCTACGAGCTTCGATGCTTCGTCGACAGATACGACAAGCGAATCGTCTGCATACCCTTTGTAACTATTCGAATTCAAACAACATCACTAGGCGGGCGCGTCCTTGTGTCTCCACAGATACAGCGAAGCGACCGAGCAGTACGGATGCCAGCTTTTCGCTATCGCCTCTATTTTCTCCTTCTTCGGCACTTCGCTCAAAGAATAGAGTGCCTGAATTCCCTTTTTGATCCCGAGGTCGTCCACCGGCAAGACATCGGTTCTTCCCAACGTGAATATCATGAGCATGTGCACTGTCCAGGGGCCGATTCCGAGCACTTCGTCCAGGGCCTCTATTAGTTCGTGATCTGTTTTCTCTTTCAAAGCTTCGAGATCCAGTTTTCCCTTTACGACGCGCGAGGAAAGATCTTTCAGGTACCTTATTTTCTGCGGAGATACGCCGGCACTTCTGAGTTTCTTAACCGAGGTCGAATACATGCTCTCGGCCTGCAACTTTCCCTTGTAGAGCGCTCTGACTCTCCTAGTTATAGCATCCGCTGCGGGAGCGGCTAGCTGCTGCGCCAATATCGACTCGACCAGAGACTCGAACATCTCTCCCCGCGGCTTGAAATTGATCTTCCCATGAGTTTTGATTATTTTCGCGAGAATTGGGTCATTACTGGAAAGATGAGTTATTGCATCCACAAACGTGCTGGGGCTACCGAGCGTTTTCATGATTCGATTCGATCACGATTAAATATTGAACCTATCGCTCACGCTAGCGTGAGCAGCCGATTGCGACGCAACGTCATTTTAATCGCGTCCGTAGTCATAATTGCACTCCTTGCTGGGTACCTGTACATCTCCACGCGGCCTCCGGCAACCGGTGACGTGAAGATGTACTCGCTATCGGAGGACGAGGTTTCTTACTCGGGGTTGAACCATGCGGTGTGGAGCGTCAATGTGACAAACACTGGGAACATGCCCATTACCGGGATTGTAGGGGTCTTCAGCATGAACCTCACCGCCGGGCAGTTCACTTGCTCAGACTGCAGCGGCTCTTTCTACAAGGATCTTCCGAACTATACTGGAATGCAGGGATTTCTCTATGTAACCAGCTTTTTCAACTCTAAGAACGGCAAAGCTCTTGGGACCACGAACGTGCTCTACGGCGGCGAGACTGCGTGGGTTACACTCGACCTGACCGGACCCTTCAGCACCGGCGTAACCGGAATCGAGGCTATGATAACAATCAATTTCGCGGATTCATCGAGCGTCTCAAATACGTACACGCTCAATTCCAATGGAACTACAGCTTAGCTCATTTGTCAAAATTGGTTGATTTTGCCTTTTACATTGAAAAGCAGCTAAACTCAACCTCATGGCACTAACAATCCAGATTTGCGCAAACTGTAAGCACGAGCATGGAACACAGCCTTCAATAGTAATCGACGGCTTTGTCCACCATATTCTCTGTCCGTGCGCTTGTCATATACGCCTGTCACACTAAAGCAAAAGCGTGGGGGTTCTGTTACCTCTGGCAGCAGCCCAGCACTAACCTAGCATCGATTTTCAGGATTAGCGTATCTCGTTCTGGCCAGGCAGTTCGTAGTATAAGCTGGCTCCGTTGAACTCTACTTAGCCAATTTCTTTGCTTCCAAAGACCGTGATATTGTCTGACTTTATCGGCTTTGAAGGGATTTCTAACAACGACGCTTTCTTCCTCGCCGAGACTCTTACTCAGTTGCTCATCCAATGAGAAAATAATTCTTGCATCGAATTTTCTTGCAACCGCTAGAAGGTAACCATCTCACGATTCAATATTATGCGCGATCGCATATTCAAGGGCGGACGAGGCTAGATCGATCGTGATCTCAGGATACAGCATCGGCGAGTCAGTCTTCGAAAGCTCCTCCAAAACACTCTTTGCAGATACGCAAGACACGCCGAGATAGCTAGTAACTATATGGTAGGCCCCAACTATCGCAGAGGTCGGAATAAGGGCGCCTCTTACCTCATGAAGAACATCCTGCAAGAAACTGATGCTCTCTTCTTTGAGAGGGTTTTCAAAACAGGAAGGCACGATGACACTAACATCAACAATTCCTTCAGTGTGTCGAGAGCCCAAGTTTTCTTCTTGCATATTCTCGACTCATCCATTTCCAGCTACTCGTTGACATTCTTCTGCCTTCAGCGTAGACTTGCGCTTTGTTACTTCGAGCTTTTTCTGGCTTCGCCCACATGTGATGGACTACTGACGAATGGTATCTCGGGACTCTGGGGTTTTTCTCCTTTTTACAATAGGTTCCAGCAAAATATCGACAGTCCTTGCCCATATCTTCCTTGCATCTGACTCTGGCACTCCGATGGCGATCCAGCAATTCAAGCCGTTGAAAACGAGGCCGAGCACGACAAGCGAATCATGCATCTTCTCTATGTCTTTTCGAGAAAGCGTCGGATTTTTCTTCAGCAAGACGCTTTCAAGCGCCTCGGTAAACCTTCCAATATTCTCCTGCATGATTCCTTGTAAACTCACGTTTGTAGCTGCTTCAGCGATAAAGTCGACAAAGAGATTTGCGTTCTGTTTGGTCGCCATTTTTTCAAACACCTCTTTAGCGGCAGCGATCGGATCCGCGGAAGCATCTGAAAACAAAGATCGAAGGTTATCAGGCGCATTTGAGTAGAGGGATGCGAGAATACTCTCTTTGCTGTCGAAATATCGATAAATGGCCCCCTTGCTGATACCCAACCGTCGTGCGATATCGTCCATGCTGCTCAGAAAATACCCTTTTTCCTTAAACTGTTCAGATGCAGCTTGCAGTATTCTTTTCTTGGCGTCTTCAGTGTAGGTCGGAACCACTCTCGGCAAATGGGGTCTTGGATAAAAGTACCGCGTATTAAAGTGACTCCTTTCATTTATTAGTGACGTCTAGTTACTATAAGTGTGTCAGATTTATTTAGTGACTCTCGTTTACTATAAGAATACGAGTAAAATGCTGCCATCCAAGGATTATCAAAGCAAGATTCTGGTGATAGGCGCGACAGGAAACGTAGGAAAAGAACTTGTGCAGCAGTTGATTGGGAGAAAGCTAAGAACTAGAATTCTGGTTCGCGATCCGGCGAAAATGCCCCTCAACAGCGATGGTCTGCTTGAAACTGTCATAGGAGATCTGGACAATGTAGAGACTCTCGCTGGAGCGATGAATGGAATCGAGAAGATGTTCTTGATCACGGGAAACACTCAACAGGACAAAAATGTGCTCCAGATCGGAAAGACTTCGGGGCTGCAACACATAGTCAAACTATCAACGCAAGAATCCGGTTGGACGCCAGTAAAAGGACACGGTCTCTGGCATCACGAAAGAGAGGAATTGATCAAAGAATCCGGAATCGCTTGGACTTTTCTCAGGCCGTGTATGTTCATGAATACTGCGATCAGCTGGGCACCGATGATCAAAGAGAAGGGGGTGGTTAGATACCCGGGAGGAGCGGGAAAGATAGCGCCGATAGACCCCTGGGATGTAGCGGCGGTAGCTGCTACCGCCTTGAGCAGTCGCGGCCACGAGGGAATGGGCTACGAGTTGACCGGGCCGGAGCTTTCTAGCATACGAGACATGACACAAATAATATCGAAGGTTATTGGAAAACAAGTCAGCTATGTTGAGGAATCAGATACGGATTTTATCAACGATCTGCTTCAAGCTCGTCTCCCCAAGTATGTTGCAGACGGTCTTGTAGCGACATTCGGGTTTGTCCGAGCTGGCGATTTTGCGCACACAACGAATGCTGTCGAATCGGTCACTGGAAGTAAACCGCGGACGTTTGAACACTGGTGTCTAGAAAACAAGGCAGCGTTTGAATGAGCAGGTATTTCGACATCAACATACGATTTGCTAGGCGTTGCCGCTGTCGTCATCGCAATAGTCGGTTTGTCTGCGCTGCTTCTAGCCGAAGAGTTAGCAGATCCGATAAGCAGTCCGTCGCTTCCAAACTCGGCTGGCCGGGTCTTTCCAAATTTAGTTCTAGAGGTTGAGTTCGTCTATACCCTTAACGCTAGCCGCCTTCCGAGTCTCGTTGCCACGAACAACACTGCTGGGAAAAGCAGTGCGACCAACAAGATAGGACCAATAGAGAAAGTTGGAAACTCCGGAACACCTGCGCCTATGGTGCAAGTGGCAGTCACAGGCAAATTGCCACCATAAGTCGAACCCATACTGTTGGTCAGCGTCCCGCCACAAGTGTCTGTAATTGTTCCGTCGTTAGTGAGAGTGAATTCGTTAGTGATAGTCCCCGCGTTTGTAACAGTAGCGTCAGCTTCGTTTGTAAACAAGCCTTCGTTAGTAACGGTTCCGCCAGCGTTGTTGTTAAGAGTACCATAATTGTCCAGAGTGCTAACCGAATAAGGTATTGTGAGAGCCCCGTCATTTGTGATCGTCCCGTAATTGTAAAAGTCTGTTGGCACATATACGACTCCATCCGCTTCGTTAGTTATAGTACCATAATTATAGTACATCCCGGGTTCACTTCCCGATAGATCGCCATGGTTGTCTAGCAATCCACCAGATTCGATTGTTACAACGTTGTCCGTACTAATCGAGCCCCCTGACAAGCCGGAGCCCGCTAGATCCACAATTCCATAGATCTCCATCGTACCACCCAAGTTGAAGATCGTAACACCGACAGGAACGGTGAGCGTTGTTGAGGCGGCAACCTGCCAGTCGACTCCTGTGTTGAGAGTGCAAACGTCCCCACTCCAAATTCCGCCATTGCTGGTGCAGAGCGTTTGATCCAAAGTTCCGCTTACGCTGTAAGTTGTGGCGAAAGAGACTCTAGCCGTTGGAATTCCAAAGAAAGAGATCACACTTATGAAAAGCAGAGCTATGATACCAACCTCGACAAGAACCGATCTAAAAGTGAGCAATAACAGATCGCCTTGTCGCAGATGCATGGACGGGCGATTATATGGCTTCTGAATTTGAAACCAACAGATGTGAATTTGAAATTTACATAGGCGAAATTTCAAGCACGACAACTCTCAATATTATCTATTGAGCTATAGAGAACGCCGCTTCTGTAACGTCTTCGAGCCACGAGCAACCAGATCTGGGATATTTTTAGGAATCCCCGTTGTGATGGCGATGCAAGCCAACATTTTCGATTCAAACCAAGCAGTAATCTTGTCTTTTATTTTCCGGTAATCATTATCACGGCCAAGGCCGCTACCACGTAATGCGAAAAGAAACCGAATAGTCGCGATTTGGAGGAAGGACCCTTCGCTCATTGCCAAATTCTCGGAAATTAATGTATGGAATTCAAACCCATGATGAGTATGATCCCATCCATCCCCTCCACCTAATATTATGATTGAGATGGTAAATTCCTAGTAAACCGATTGTCGCTTATGTGTCTTAACACGTACGAACACCGGGATCGCCAGAAAAAAAGTTGGGACCCCGCGTTACTTGCGGGGAGATTAGCTTGCGGGAGATTCGATCTGAGCCTGCACTGTATACGAGAATTCTGCTCCGCTTGCAGTCATTCCGTATATTGTAACAGGATAGCTGGCACCAGTCTGGAACCCAGCACCAATTAACGTCTCGCTTAGTTGAGTGCTCTGACCCGGTTGTAGCGGACTTGCGGAGCTCACGTTGAACAGAAACCAATAAGGTGACTGGGCTGCTTCGTTCGTCTGGGCAGTTATGTCGAGTGTAGCATTCAGCGAGACTATCGACTCGTTGCCGGTATTTTCCAGAGTGACGCTGACCACGGGCCCTCCAGGATTGAATGGTGCCAGAGGCCCCGTGACTGAGACTACCTGAATTTGACCAGTGTCCGGGGCTGAAGTGTTCACCTGGTATGGCGAGGTGTTGAATGATGTCGTGACGGAACCGGTCTGCACTACGTTGACAGAAGTCGTGACAGAGACAGTCTGCACGGTGCCGGTGATTGTGTTCATCGGGCGAGCGCCGATGGATGGAGAGGTTGCTGACGAGATCGTGAACGAAGCAATTGCCGCGGCTCCGATCAAAGCCACGGCAAGGATAGCAAGTACTGCTATAGTTTTGAGACCGATTGCCGGTCGATTTTGATTCATGTCGTCTTCCAAGATATTAGTCCAAAGATTATGATTTCCCATATTGTTCTGGGAAACATTGATATTTGAGAAGCCGACCCTCCGCTGTGGCAACAGAGATTGAGAATTCGCGTCCTTGTGCTCTGCACTTTGCTAGTCTTTGCATCGACAGCGACGATCTTGGCAGTCTCTGCGGCGACCTCAACCCACACCGGTGTCCCCGTGATCGGAAAACCCGGCCACACTTCAACCCCAAGCTCTATTAGAATATTTAGCTACTACATCCCTCTCGCGGCTGCCGGTTGGACGGGTGTCGGTTTCGTCGCGTTTCAGGGCAGGCTCAGCGGTGTCCGCACTTCTCGTCTAAAGAGCGTTTTCGCTAACAAGGGATTTGGATCTGATGTTTTTGATCTAATGATGGGAATGCGCGGTGCAGGTTCGAGGGTGTCGCTGCTTCAAAATATGGAATCTCCCAAGCACAGACTCGAGCTTTCGGCGTTGACCGGAATCGACTGGAAGGAGGTCGATAGGCAGCTCTCTGTCTTGGAAAAGTATGGGCTTGTGAAAGTGTCTGCCCAATCCGGGACTATGAAGTTCTACCAAATGACCGAGCAGGGCAGGGTAGTGCTGAATTTGGTAAGGGAACTGGTCGGGTCCGACTTTCGTAATTGACAGCGGTAGATGACGCCACAGACGGAGAACTTTCGATCTTCTTGATTCGCTAGAGAAAAAGGCTCAAGCAACGAATTGTCAGAGCTCCACTAGGGAGCCCAGAGAATCTGTTTGTGGAACTGGAAAAGTGAACGAAAAGGGAAGAGGAGTCCTAATTCTCTTCCTCTTCGTCCTTTTCTATAGCGCTCTTGCTGGCAGTTCTCACCGTCCTTGCCGGTTTTTTGTCCATCGGGTCTGATATTCCGCTCTCGGTGACTACGAAGTTCGTGTCGCCGTAGGGGTGCATCGGGCTGTCTATCATTATCGCCTTTCTCTCCTGCCCGGCCTTGCGCAGGTAAATCCTGTAAGTAGACGCATGCCCTATGATGTTTCCACCCGCCGCTTTTGTCGGGTCTCCAAAGAAGGTGTCCGGCGTTGCCTGCACCTGGTTTGTGATTATCACCGCAACGTTGTAAATCTCAGATATTCTCTTGAGCCTGTGCATTATCGCGTTGAGCTTTTGCTGGCGCTCGGAAAGAGAACCCCTTCCCAGAAACTCCGCCCTGTGCAGGCTGATTATGCTGTCCACTATGACCAGTTTGATGTTGTTTTGCTGGATCAGGCTACCCATTGCCCTAACTATCAGTTCTAGGTGACTGGCGTTGTATATCTTTGCGACGTGAATGTTGTCCAAAACGCTGGACACGTCGAGGTCCCGAGACTTTGCTATCTGGGCTACTCTCTCCGGGCGAAAAGTAGATTCCGTGTCGATGTATAGCGCCGCGCCACCCAGTCCTTTTTGATCTACGGGTAGCTGTGAAGCAACGCATACGGTATGGCAGATCTGCGTTTTTCCAGAGCCGTACTCGCCGTAAAATTCTGTCACGGCCTGGGTCTCTATGCCTCCCGCGAGCAGCGTATCAAGATTCTGCGAGAATGTCGTGCATCTTAACATCTTGGCCCTCCTTGCAAAAAGCTCGTTCGCCGAGATCAAGTCTTTTTCCAAAATGCCCTTGTCCTTCAATATCTTCTGGGCTTCGAAAACCAGATTGTGCGCCGTTTCCTCCGTGATGTTCAGGTTGTCCACGAGCTCGTTTGTGGTCGAGGCCGCGAGGTCGAGTATCGAAGTTATTCCGCCGCTTTCCAGTTTCGCCTTCGTCGCGGGTCCCACACCCGGCAGGTCCGCGATGTCAATTTCTATTGCTTCGCTCATTATCCATTCAATCCGAATAACTGTATGATTACAGCAGAGTTACTGTAACTATATACGCCTTTTGCACAGCGAAATTAGGACGTTTTGTGAAACAAAATAGACGTTTTTTCCTTTGTTAAATGGAAAGCCAGAAAGAGGGACTTTAGGCATCCGCGAATTTGAAACCCACTGATTCGAGGATATCCTGATGGGACCTTGCCATTTCCGATCGCGGTGTCTTGCCCACTTGAACAAATTTCAGATCCAGCCATGCCTCATTTTCAGGCACTGGATTCCCCTTGGCAAGCATTCCGCGAAAGATGAATTCGATGTCCCAGTGCCCGGGCAAATTCGGAAACCTGACCGGTGTGTAAACCTCAGACACGACCTTCGGATCTGAAAGAGCGACTCTTTGGTCCTCTATTCCGAGTTGTTCTTTGAGTATCCTCGTTGCCGCGTCTTGAGGGGACTCGTGTACAATCAGGTGCGATGAAGGTAGCATCCAGCCCTTGCCGTGAGTCTGAGCCCTGGCCTCGTCCAGTGCTCCCAAGTGATCCCAAGGCGCATTGGGATTTAAACGACCCAGTAAAACTCCTTCCGGATTATCTTCTTGCGAAATCACGAGAAACGATGAAAGACAGAAACCCCCGTCGGGTATCTCCTTCATTCTGAATGGTGGAAGATCCGCTCTGCCGGTTGTTATCGATTTGCCGGCATTGAACGCGGCGAACTTTCTATCTGTCGTCATTCAACGCTTCACCTGCAGGATCGCTTACAAGTCATAAAGGATACATCAGATCTAACAACTGCACGAAAAATCAAGGCGGGACTGCAACCGGCGTTTCCGGTTTTCGAAGTCCGTTGACACAAATCAGCGGAAAGACGAGAGCAAATGAAACAATTAAAGCAACCGCAATGATCCAAGCGGAACCCAGCGCCGGACGCCACCAAGAATCCGATTGGCCGGTTAGAATGTCAGGAAAAATGTTCGTGATGAACGGCGAGGACAGCCAGTTCCCGGGCGGAGTAAGTACTCCTACCACCGAGGCCAGTCCGTTTTCAATCACTCCAGCTGCATAGAGAACGAAAATAATTACTGATCTATTGCGGCTCGCCCCGGAGATAGCAAACCCTGCAGGAAGTAGCAAAAACGGAATCGAGCCAACTAGAAAGCGCGGGCCGAATGACAGGCCTCCCGTTACAGAGTACCAAGACGAATAAAGAAGGAATATTCCCGAAAACACTGCAAGGAATAAAATTCCCTCTTGACGATTTCCAGATTTGCGGAGCATTTTCCAGTAACCGAGGACTCCCAGGAGAAGAATGGGAGAAAAGAAGAACAGACCGCGCATCGGCGTAAACAGATTAAGTATTATTCCTTTGTACACGGGATAGGTAAAACTGCCAAAAAGGCTCGAGCCGTCTAGGTAAAGCTCTTCAGAGCTTACGAACACCTTACCGAAACTCGCGTAATTGTATGTCGCGAGGAGGAAAAATGTTAGCCCTACCGATTCTCCGAGAAATGCCGCAAGAGAGGTGATTCGCTCCTTTAGTATCCCACTTCCATTTCTGCTCAAGAAAATATACGCTCCAATCAGGGGAACCAAGATGGCGTTGACGTAGTCCACCATTATCCCTGTTGCAACCGCCAATCCGCAGAAAAGTGCCAAACTCGTCTTATCGGCGTTGCCCGCGCGGCTAATCCTGATTGCAAAGTAAACAGCGATCAGATCGAATAGTGCTGAAAAATCGCTCTGATACAAGAATGTCGCGAACGGCCAGCTTATCGTGGAAAAACCGTAGCAGAATGCAAGAAACGCAGAAATTCGTTTCTTAAAGAATAGACTTCCTATCTTGTATACAAAGTAGGCAGCGAGAGCATTTGCTAGGGCGACAGGGACTTCGGTCAGTAGCAATACATCGCCCCACATGGTGAAATGCCCAGTCAGCACAAAACCGAGAATCGCAAAGGGGAGCGCTATGAATGCAGCTCCAGGTGCGTTCGCCATGTAAAAGCTCTCGTAGTAGGCAAAGACATCCACGCTTCCGGGGTTGAAACTGCCGACGCTCCCCAACACAAAGGAGTGGTTCGCCCAAACTGCGTAATCGAATTCTACGAATGCCGTAGTGTGATCTGTAGCCCAGACAGCGTTGAGCGTTACGAGATAGACCGCAAAGGTCGAGACAAGAATAATTAGGCCGATGTATGTCGAAGCAAAGTTGGAAACTTCTCTAGAGAGGAGCTTTTGCCGAGCCCATAAGAACACTTCATACTTCGGCATCTTCTTTCGAATTTTCTCTCCGAGACACAAAGAACATCGAGCCCAGAGCAATTACGAGCGAAGCTATGGACAATTCCACGAGAGTGTCAAGGAAACTCTGAGAGCCCTTAGCTGTCGTAGTAAACACCACACTGGTGACTGCATTGCTCGGTTGCGCTTGAGTTGAAGTTGTTAGGGAATCAACAGCAACATTAGTTGTAGTCAATTGGGTCTCAATGGTAGTAGCGCCTCCTGTCACGATGGTTACAGATTGCGTCGTATTTGCCGCGGTCGCAACGCCCGTAGTCGAGGATGGACTTCCAACGATCGAGCTGGAGGATTCGTTAGAAAGACCTGTGGCAGAGGATAAAGGCACAGGACTGGTTTGCGATTCAGATACAGAAGCCTGCGAAGCGGTCTCGCCAGTTACAACCGAGGTGGAGCTGCTCACAGCTGACGCCTGATTGCTGGCAGGACCGACCGCATCAGTATATTGCACTGACTGTTCGGTGCTCGAGGCTGTTTCTTTCGTCGTAGCACTAGCCGCCGGAGCCGAGACTATTAGCGAGGGATAGGAGAGTATTGCGAGCAAGATCAGGGCGCACACTATGCCCAACCCTGCAGTTGCTATTGGCCTGTCTGGGAACTTCAATGACTACACACCATCTCCTTTGTGCATATTGATAGTTCTATCAATCAGAACAGTCGTTCTGGCTAGAAAGGTCTCTTCCTCCACGTTCTGACTGTCTCAAACCAGGCAAAAAGGCTCGCAAAAAGACCGAAAGCAACAGCGAATGGATCTATTCCCCTTGAAAAAAAGACCACCAGATAGCCGAGAAGAAGAGTAGTAAAGAACACCGCGTAGAACGTGAAGCGCGGTACTAGCAGTCTTCCGATCTGCGTGAACGCTTGGAGGACGTTCACGTTTGAATTTTTTAATAGAACGTACTCGCCGTACTCGTTTTTCTCAATGAGACCCAACCTCGTCAGTTTGTCAAGATGGTGGTAGGCAACGCTCGCACTGGATAGACCGAGAGCTCTCTGAAGCTCGCGCACGCCGACCGACTTGCCGCTCTTCAGGATAAACAGGTACGCCCGCAACGTCCTTCCGCGCAGTTCCGATTCAATCTCGGAGCTTGAAGGAGTGTCTTTGCTCTTCTTGGGGAGCGGCGCAGAATTATCATCTGAGGGGTCGTTTTCCTTCAACTGACGGCTCTCTCTGAATTACCAGACGAGGTCGTCCTGGTTCGAAGCATATGAGTTTATGTTTTATTCCGAGCGTTGACTTTCGGTGAGTACGCTATGTTCGGCTTGTCGCGTTCCATGGGCTCAAGTAGCAGAAATTCTAGAGGCCAATAGCACATTAGGTCACATATTTAGTGCGCAGGAATATCATTTATCAGTTGGCATTACGAAGAAGTGTAACCACATCGACTGAAGAGATGAGCGTATTCAAAGCAGGAAAATTTAGTGATGCAAGATATTGTCAAATGATCACAGGACTACTGTTACGAGCTTCGTTCCTATCATCGTAATAGCATTGATTTTTGGTTCATACTTTGGAGTGGCTTCTTCAACCAGCAACAGCGTGCTTGAGCGATCAGGGCCTATCAGTACTTGGCCGGCTGCATGGTCGAACTTTTGCAACATTCCGGGAGATGACATCGGAAATGCCGCAACAGTTGTTAACGAGCTTTCCACGAGTTACACCCAAGGTTTGGGTAACCTTCTTTAAATCAACTCTATTCAATAATAATCAATTCGCAGAGTTTCCAGAACGTAACCAGCGGCAAAGGCTGGGTCACGACCAACTGGGGCACCCAAGAAGATTCAGGTCCCGGCTATTCAAATTCGTACGTTGTGACCCAATTTATTTTGATATCGGGCGGAAAGCCTGATGGTTATCTTACCACATATTACAACATTGCCAGCGGGTTGGTAACAACCAATTACAATCAGTATTTAGTCGCCAGCTGTTCCGCCGACTCCGGGACGCCAATCGGCTGAGTTTTTTATCGTCTATTTATGGCGATCGAAGTTTAATGATTCATTGAATCTTTTGGATTTTTGGAAAAACACGTGATTTTTCCTTAAGGTTCCTTTAAGAACAATTTGCGCAAATTCAACGACCCTAGTACCTTTGCATGAGCACTCGCCACTTCCGGCCTCTTCCCAAGGCAAATCTCAAAAAGGCCCTTCGACGTTGAAGTACTGCTTCTCGACTGTTGAACCTAATTTGAGTCCTGACCGGCTATGACAACTTCGATCTCAATCGAAAATATAGCGAAAAACTACGGTAACGTTTGGGCGCTGAATGGCGTCAGCACTACGATCGAGAAGGGCGAGGTGAGAGGACTCCTCGGTGCGAACGGCTCTGGCAAATCGACGCTAATGAAAATCCTTCTGGGCTTGGTCAGACCGGACAACGGCTTGGTAACAATTGAAGGCATCAATCCTCAGGTCAACCCCATTGGAGTGCGGCAGATGGTGGGCTACGTCCCGGAGACGCCGAGGCTCTACGAATTCCTTTCAGGTATAGAGTACCTCGATTTTGTGGCCGACCTTCACGGACTAGACAACGAATCAAAGAAGGAGAGGATCAACGAGTATATGGCCGCTTTTGACTTGAAGGAGCAGGGGAACGATCTTATCTCCGGATACTCGATGGGGATGAGGCAAAAGATTGCGATAAGCGCGGCTCTCATAAACAGGCCGCATGTAATAATTTTGGACGAAGCTCTCAATGGGCTCGATCCACGCACCGCCAAGATCGTAAAAGACACCATAATCAAGCTCGCATCCGATGGAGTGACTATACTCTTCAGCACACACGTCTTGGAAATCGCGGAGGCGATATGCCAAAAGATAACCATCCTCGACAAAGGCCGAATCCTCGCGGAAGGATCGATGAGCGAGCTTCGCGCGCAGGCGAGCCAAGCAAACCTAGAGAATATTTTCCTTAGTCTCACCGGCTCGTCAGACATTCGCGCGATTGTTGAGGGAATTACGCATTGATCTCGTTTCGAAAGATATGGATAATTACAAACAGTCTCCTGCTCTCGCAGCTCAGGGCAGCGGCAGCGAGCGGGAGGGGAATCAACGTGCGCTCCATCATCAGGAGGCCTCTACTCCTCGGTATTCTGGACCTTGGCGCGTTCATTGTTGCGACTGGAGCTGCGTACTATGTAGGTACGGTCGTAAACTCCATGCCGACATCCGTATTCACGGTCATCTCAAGCGGAGTTCGAAACGTGATCGTGATTCTGCCCGCCGTGATACTCACGATCATACTCGTTTTGGGGCTTGTCTTGGAAGTAAGCTCCGGGGCTCAGTTTGCAAGATCTGACACCGTTAACTGGCTCCCAGTGACCCCAACCGAGTACGTAGCGGCGTCCACTCTTTCGCTCCTGATATACTACTCTGTATTCCCCGTCGTCGTTCTAGGGGTCACGCTGGGATTTGCCGTTGTGTTTGGAATTCTCGGAGCGTGGGAGCTAGCCGCGGTTCTTTCGATATTCAGCGTGATGACATCCGCAAGCATACTTGAAATCCTGAGAGCACTCCTGAGCCGTTTTTCCACCGCATTTTACAGACGCGGCGGAAGGGCCGCGATTGGGCTTCAGGCTTTATCCGGCGTCATCCTGATAATTTTGCTTCAAACCCTGTTTTATCCCACGGTCTATGAACACTTTCTGGGAGTGATCACTCCTCACTTTGGGCCCACTTGGCTGGTGCCTTTGCTCTGGGCGTCGGTAGCCGTCACAGCGGTTCTCAGTTCCAATTTTCTCGTAGCTCTTCTATTTTCGCTTTTGGCAGTTGGGTTTTCTCTGGTGTTGTTTTCCTTCGCCATAGCTGCAAGATCGCGTTACTGGGTTCCGATGCAGCCTTCAATCAGGATCTCTACAGCCTCGTATGCGCCGAAGAGAGGGATAGCGTCAGGGATACTCACTTCGCCTCAGCTCGCGATAACAAAGAAGGACTTGCGTGGCTTGGTCAGACGGAGGGAGATGGTTCGCCTACTTGCGCTGCCCGGAGTTTTTCTCGTGATCGGGTTTCTGGGCTTTGCAAGGTCGGGTGGAGGCTCGTTCCTGATTTATTTCGGGATGTTCATAGTTGCCTACGCGACGCTGTACTTCTCCATGATGAGCATAGGGGCGGAAGGAAAATCGATCGTAAATCTGTATCAGGCGCCAGTTACGACCAAGGACTTTGTTATTGGTAAGGCCGTCCCGCCGATCGTGTTCGGGTCGATCGTTGGTATTGCATTCTACATTGTCGCAGGGATCGTATTCTCAAGAGCTATTGGGTTCCTAGCTCCTATGTTCTTGCTCTTGGCAGTTGAGCTTGCGTTTGAAATGTCTCTCGTGGGGTTGTTGTTTGGGACCCGTTTTCCGAACTTTTCTGAATCACCTCGAGCCGCGTTTGTATCGCAAACCGGCGGACTCTTGGCGTTTCCATCCGCTGTAGTGATTGCAGGGCTCTCGCTGGGGCCATTTCTGATAGCTTCTGCGTTCGGCTTTGGCTATGTCGACATATTCGGAGGATTCGCCGCTAGCATTCTTTTGATCGGAGTCGTGAGCTACCTTTTCTACAGGTTCGTATTAGGGCAGGCAGCTCGGCTACTGTCGCAGATCCCGACCAGTTGAGCTAGAGGAATCAACGAGAGGAGAGAGGGGGCGCGATTACTACTGAAGAAGAGCCTGAAGGCATAAATGACATACGCATCGGTTGAGGCACGAATTGTGCATTGGAAAAGTTGTCAGCCGCTTTTAACCTCCCAACGTAGCACCATCGTCAGGAGTAGGACACTGCCAACATAGTCTACCATCACGGAAATACACAAAGGTCTAGAAGGGATGTAAATGTCGCATAATAAAATCAGCGTTTTTGCTCTATTTGCAACGTATTGCTCTAAATATGTGCTAATTTGAAAATCCAAAGGCCCTACACGTTACTGTAAAATGGAAGGCTCACTCTCGTTACGGTAACTAAAGGCAATATGTGGAATTGCTTGCGGACTGTTGCGCGACAATACTTTCTCCGTTTGGCGTAACTAAGAAATGCTACTCAGTAGAGGAGAATCGCTTCTTACTTGGACTTGATATGTTCCAAATCTGGCGGTTCGCGAGGTCTCTTGCCAAGGAACCTTTGATTCTCTTGGGCTCCCTGTAACACGGCGGCTACCAACCCCACAATCGCAAAAATAACAAGTGGAGACACTACAACTACTAGAACTCCGAATGTTGTTAAATTTGAAAGCTGAATTGCGAAAAAGCCAAAACCGGTGGTCATTCCTCCGACTCCGAAGAGTGCAAAAGTCAGGGAGACATACAATGTATCACTGTAGACCAATGAATTTCCATCGGGCACGATCGTTTGGATAGCGTTTGGATAGTATGGGTGGCTTGTACAGGGCATTGCACAACGCGAGACAAGCGTCGTTTGAAAGAACGGCACTAGAAACAGAATTAGAAATGCCGCCACTGAGATCGGAATTAGGAGTAATTTCTTGTTCATGGCGGTAGGTTACTTTTTGTTCTTGGTACACGAATATATTATTCAGTAGGATTCTCAGTACGGGCCTCAAATCGAACCAGCATTTCTCCGTTTTGCAGATTGTTATAACGCCAGTCGTTATAGTAATTTTCAGATGCTCTGTTGCAGCCTTAATGTTTGAATTCGTAAGCCCGAAGATCGACAAAAGGACAAATATTTTTCGTTGACCCAGTTTGGTTTCGATGCTTGCGATACAGAATCTGACAGTATCCTGAATTTCCGGAGTGCAATTTCACTTTCTTTTTGAATGAATGGGAATTGAGGTTCGGGACTAGCTGAGAGAAACGAGTCTTAGGTTGAATCTCTCACCTATTTTCAGCCTTTATGCAAAACTACCAAACATTCTATTGTGCTGGCACGTGCCAGCACTAGTGCCGTATGAGAAGTATATAGGAAAACGTTGCATTAGCCGTATGAGAAGGCATATGAGAGAATGGTAAAAATCGCTTATGCGACGCTCAATGCTGCATATCACGCACAAAAAGGCGTAAAATCATCTATCTAGATAAGTACAACCTGTCCATTGGTTGCGAATTGACTTGACAAAATCCAGACCTCCCCTTTGTTCAAAGGGGAACATTAAGACCATTGACAATTTTCGTCGAGTCGTTATTGGCACTCTTTCTCTGCACAATACTTATCGCCTACATTCACGAACTTAGGCTGGCTGAGAACTAAGGTAAACCAA
>JASHPO010000031.1 GCA_030038075.1 Nitrososphaerales archaeon
GCTAATTTTCACCTGTTGATGATAACAGAATCATTCTGTGTTAAAATTAACCAGTTAACTGGTTAATTTTAACACTGCTTTTATCTTCGCAGCCGCCTATTCTGCCCTAATGACCCGAACATTCTCCTGTACCTCAAGACCTGGATTCAGGTCAATGGGCCTGAATTTCCGATCATGCAATATTTGTATGAAATCAATTGTTTCAATGGGAATAATCAATGAAAACGAGGGGGTACCCCCTAGGGGGGAGGGGAGGAGCTAGTATTGTCTTTCGAGTCAGGTCAGGTCTTGGGTACAGGTCTTTTGGTCAGGTCTGTGTCTCGTCAAACGTCGAGTGAGTTGTTGCCGCATTTCAAAGATGTTTTCGGATTTCCGCCGCTGTGCAGGAAAAATTCATCGAAGCGTTTGTGAATACGAAAATCGAGCAAAAGACGGCTGAAGCAATTTTGAATCGCGAAGGTTAATACTTACGTCAGCACTAGTTTCATTTCTCGGTAGATTCTAACGCAGACCTCTTTAGATTCATTCGAGCTGCTCGACCAGCACGTAGAAGACAGGTATCGTCAGATCGGCTGGGAGGAGCTTACGCCGATTCAGAAGAAATCCTACAAATTGCTGCTGAGGGGAAAAAATGCTCTGCTGATCGCTCCCACAGGTTCTGGAAAGACCGAGGCCGCAGTAATCTCCATGTTTGCAAGACTAGCTTCGCTTAAGGATCAGTCAGCAACGCGTGGAATAAGGTTGCTGTACATTACCCCCCTCCGAGCACTCAACAGGGATATTTTCAAGAGACTCATCACCTACGCCGAAGCGGAAGGTCTGAAGGCGGAGATCAGGCACGGCGACACCAGTTCGTACGCCCGGCAGAAGATGCTTCAGACGCCTCCTGATGTTTTGATTACTACGCCTGAAACGCTTGGCATATTGCTCGTGAGCAGGAAGTTCAAAGTTCACTTGGCGCAATTGGAATGCGTCGTTATTGACGAGCTTCACGAACTCTTGGGCAGTGAACGGGGAGCTCACCTGTCCCTCAGCTTGGAGAGACTTGCGCGCATAGCCAAATCTTCAGATTTCATGCGAGTAGGACTTTCCGCGACAGTGGGAGATCCTGACGAAACTGGAAGGTTCCTTGTCGGTGACCATGGAAAATGCGCAGTCGTCGTGGATATCGAGACGCGAGGTTATGATGTAAAGGTCAGTTTCACAGAAGGAAATCTCGCCAGTCTGGCAGAAAAAATCCTCGAGTACATAAATGAGGAAAAGGGCCGGGACAAGAGCACGCTCGTTTTCACAAACACAAGAGATGAGGCCGAATTCCTCGGCGCAGTTCTCAAAGCCAAGTCGCCTTCCATACCGGTAGAGGTTCACCACGGCTCGCTGTCAAAGGAAAGCAGGGAGACCACCGAGGGCATGCTAAGGAGCGGAGAGGCTGGAATAGTAGTATGCACTTCTTCTCTAGAACTGGGGCTCGACATTGGTGCCGTCAATTTGGTCGTTCAAGTCGGATCGCCCCGACAATCTACCAAACTGATTCAAAGAATCGGAAGGAGCAGACACAAGATGAGAAGCAGAGCAGTCGGAGCGCTGATCACGAACAAGCTCGACGACGAGTTGGAGGGATTGGCGCTCTTGAATCGGATGGAGGAGCACGACCTTGAAGCAATTAGTGTTCACAAAAAACCACTGGATGTAATCGCCCACCATTTGGCCGGACTGGCGATGGAAGAGAACTCGATGAAAATTGATGACATCGCGTCGTTATTCGGAAGGTCGTATTCCTTCCAAGGAATCACTAGGGAAGACATCGATTCCGTCGCGCGAATACTCGAAGGTCAGGGAATAATTCGCTACGACGGAGAGACTATCAAGAGAAGAGGAGCGAGGACCTTTGATTATTATTTTTCAAATCTTTCGACCATACCGGATATTCAGCAGTTCCAAGTCATCGACATTACGACCAAGAAGATAATCGGACGTCTGGATCAGGTTTTTGTCGGCGAATACGGCGAACCCGGAAAGCCGTTCGTGCTGAAGGGAAATTCTTGGCGAATCGTGTCGATCGACGATGATAAAGAGACCATGTACGTTGAGCCCATGTTTCGAGACATCAGCACAATACCGTACTGGGTTGGAGAGTTGATCCCGGTCGAGCTTATCACTTCGAGAATTGTGGGTTCGCTAAGGCGGCAAATTGCCTCCGGTCACGAAATGACTCATTCGGTCTCGCAAAAGCAGAAAGAACGGTTGGATAGGGTCGCACGGGATCTTGGAGGAGTTCCCGATGAGCGTGCGATCGTAATCGAAAAGCGAAGAGCTTCTACAGCGATTGTCGTACATTCATGTCTTGGAACGAAGATTAACCAGACTCTTTCGACGATACTTTCAACTCTGCTTTCGGCGAAGATCGGGTATCTCGTGGAGACAAAATCTGACGCCTACAGGATTGTTCTTTCTTCCAATGGTCCACTGGAAGCAACAACCGTCTCAGATGCCCTAAAGGAAGATCTAGTCATCGAGGACATACTCAAGGCATCAATAGTGGGCACTCACCCGCTGAACTGGAAAACCTGGTACGTTTCGAAGAAATTCGGCGTCATCGACAAGAATGCGCAGTACGACAGAAGAGCCGCTAGGTTAATCCAAGAGCGTTATCGCAACAGCGCTTTGTATGGCGAAATTTTGAGAGAGCTATTCCTGGAGAAATATGATGTTGCCGGAACAAAGAACGTGATGGCACAGCTGAGAGAAGGCAAGTTGAACATCAGGATGGTAGAAGTTTCAGATTTTTCAGAGCTCGCAAGACCCATTCTGGAATACACCTCAAGCTTCGCCGCGCTGCCCCTGACCATGGAAAAGGCAATTCTCGATCTTGTCAAAGAAAGGATAGGAAACTCCAAACACAAATTAGTCTGCATGAGCTGCGGCAAATACGAGTCCGTTCAGAAAACCAGCGACGTTCAAGAGCCGATCATCTGCCCGCTGTGCCATTCGAGGCTAATTACCGAGACTTATGTCTCCGACCTAGAGCTACCGAGAATTATCCAGAAAAAGAAGAAAAACCAGCCCCTGACAGAAGATGAGGAGAAAAGATACAGGAGAGCGTGGAAAACCTCCAGTCTCATACAAAACTTCGGCAAGCGCGCAATAATGATCCTCTCAGGCTACGGCGTTGGGGTCGACACGGCAGCAAGAATAATCAGGAAAACCGCGGACGAGGACCAGTTCTACAGGAACATCTACCTTGCTGAGAAGAACTATGTGGCGACTAGGGGCTTTTGGCAGGAGTGATTCAATTCTTTTGCTTGCTCACGCTGGAATAATTCTTGAGTACCAAGAACTTTTTCCCTTCGTGGGTCTGAACTTCGACTGCGCTGAGCCAAATCCTATCGCCCGCCGAATAATTTTCAAGTGCCTTCGAGAGATTTCGCCAGCCGTAAATTTTGAGCTCTCCAGTGTGATCTGCCACAGTGATCTCTGTTCGTCTTACAGGACCGTCCTTCGTTTGTATTTCTCTTCCAAGAGAATCCGTGAGACACATCAGTTCCAGTGAAGCAATTCCACTTTCTCCGAGTTTCTCTACAGTGCAAACAAGCAACGACGCTTGTGGAATGTCAGAGCGCTTTGAGCTCGACTTTGTGATCGACTTTGATTTTGTCAAGTTTGCTTTTAGTCCAACCGAATCGAAAGATTCAGGCCTTACTACTATTACATCATCGATGTTTAACTGCGAAACGTCATTTAGGGCTTCTCCGGATGCGGAAACAGAAATCCTTCTATTTTGCGAATCAACAAGAAGCAGATATGCCCTGTCCTCCATCGCGCGCTCCACGGCAAATACTCTTGCAACAAAGGGAAGAACTCCGCTCTGTGCTCTACGTTCGTTCGCATCTAAAACCTTTGCCAGCTCCTTCATCCAGTTCCGAGTCTCATCCCAGTGCTCCAGAACGCAGGTTGTTTCGTCTCCATGGATTTCCACGGAAACCATATCCTGAAAGTTTGAAAGTCTGGTGCGCACATTGAGCAAAGTAATTATCTCCGAATCCTTGATCGAAGTAAAGACTGGGTTGGCGTTTCCCCACATGACAGCGCGGTACTTCAAGCTCCGATTTTCTGTATCGCAAATCGTGAAAGTCGTAAGGTCTGACTGCGTTCCATCACTTCTCTTAAAACCGGTTTTTCTGGACTCGCCGACAACCCTTCCCCGAATAATCATGAATTTGCCGCTTTCGGGGACACTTTGGAACGCCTGTATCCTCTGTTCTAGTTTCGGTATCTGAGGCGAATTTCTTTCGTCTTCAATCCTCTGGATTTGAGATTTTTCTCCCAAGCTGAGACCGATCGAGCCGTCAATCGCTGACCGTACGATTGCGCCAGAAATTCTGACCTCATCTCCCGGTCGGGTTTCACTCTCAAAAAAATCTGTTACGGAACGGTCCCAGAGACTCACTGAAACTGTTGCAGTGTTGTCATATATCACTAAGCGTGACAAAAGGCCCTTTCCTGAATCATCCTTGCGCCTGAAGGCTTTGGGAAAACCTGTTGACAGAATTCTGCCTGTGACAGTTACAGAGATCTGTTCTTTCGTAAGCTGCGAGAGGCTTCTCGGTTTTTCGCGACCATATTCAACTATCACGCCCAGATCAGCTGCGACGAGGAACAGAGCGCCCTGATCGGTAAGGTATCCTCCTCCAACTCTTTCGCGCTTTTGTTTGATTAACTCAGAAATTTGTTCGCGGCTCAAATTGCATTTTGAAGTCAGATCCGAAAGAATGTCTTCAAATCTGCTTCCTGTAACAGTTGTCATTGTATTGCTCCGTGAAAAAGACTGATGAAGCATGCGAGGCATTCAGATAATAATTATTTTGATCATCAGGCAGATTTTTCTTGTGAGAACTGCCTGAGCAGGTTTCAGCATTTTTGGAGGCGCATCGAAAAATGGAAAGCATATGATTTTGACTGGTTTATTGAACTGTCATTTGAGATTATCAACCTTTTTTAGGCAAGACATCTTGGCCTGAGGCGCTTGAATCTAATTTTTTTCACCTCGAATTCAAAAGGGCGAGTGTATTCACGAATCTTTTGTGGAATTTTCCTTGCGATTGCTTTCGTTGCCCAGGGGAGCTATAAGGGAAATTGAGTTCGCCCCGAAGAGTTCGAACTATATATTCGGTCATTGCCTCGCCAAATCGACTGGATATTCTCAGGATCCTTAATACAAAAGGGCCTCTAAGCTATTCAGAGCTGAAAACGCTCGCAGGCTTCAAGTCAAAGAAAGAGTCGGGTAAATTCGCCTATCACCTTCGAAAACTCGTTAAGCAAACATTGATCTCCTTGAATAGAGCTGAACGAAAATACACCGTTACGAGTTTGGGAAGGCTCGTTCTGAACTTAACCAAGCAAATTGAGGAGCAATCCATGCTCGAATCCGGAAAATTATTCGTCAGAAGTTCAAGACAGGTGCTTGAGGAATTCAATGCGGACAGGATTCTACAATCTCTTGTTAAGGAAGCGGGAATGCCGGTAGAGCTGGCCCAAAAAATTGCCAGCGAAACCGAGGCGCGTGTTTACAAATTCCAGACAGCGTACCTGACAGCACCTCTGATTCGCGAAATCGTAAACAGTCTACTGGTTGAGCACGGATTTGAAGAGTATAGGCACAAGTTGACGAGGCTCGGTCTTCCTGTCGCTGATGTCGCTGACTTGATTTTGCGAGCAGGAGATAGCTCAGATTCGATAGACTCAGTACTATCTATAACCTCTGGTAAAGTATTTTCCGAATATGCGATATTAACGAAGATACCGAGAGACGTTTCCGACGCTCATCTTTCCGGAGACATTCACATCTCCAGCCTAGGAACATGGAGCCTTATGCCAGATACAGTTTATCTCGATCTGAACGTGTTGTACTCGAACCCTTACAACCTTGGAAGTAAAATAAGCAACGTTCCTAGACTGGGAACAATAAAGAATTTCGATTCAGCTCTTGAAACACTAGAAATACTTGCCAGCATAGTTTCAAGAGAAGTCTCAAACGAAGTTTGTCTGGACAATCTGATTTCATACCTATCAAAATTGTATTCGCCAAGATCGCAGGAGGAGCAGATCAGAATGTTTTCGCGAATGCTCTCCTCACTTTCTACCTCAACTACTAGTGGCAGATCGCGTAGCATTACCTTCAGAATCGGAGAGCCCCTGATAGACGAGGACGTAGCTTCCCAGATAGAGCTTCGAGATTCTTTGCTTCAGGCTTACTCACGCTATGTAGAAGTTGTTCCGGTTCAAACTATACACCTTGTAATTTCGCCGGGCAGGTACTCTGACCGTAGATTGGTGGAAGGAATTGCGGGAATTGTCGCAAAAGGGGGTGACGTTGCCCTCGAATCGGACGGAAAACACGCATTTTCGGGTTTGAGGCTGAACTCCTTGGGTCCAAATTCAGGCGTTCCAGATGGTATAGCGTTTCTTCAGAACCTTTCTCTGAACCTTCCCCGACTTGCATTTGAATCTAACAAAGACGAGACGTATTTCAGGGCTAAGCTCTCTCTTCTGCTTCAGACCGCAGTCAACGCGCTCGTAAATCGGAAGGATCACGTTCGAGACAGCATGAAAAAAGGCTTGCTCCCCGCCCTCTCACAGATTCCTGTGGTCTCTTCGCTTGAAGATATGCCGATCGTTGTGAACATGATAGGTCTAAATGAGGCAATTTCGAATCTTTTAACCGAGAGAGAGTTGCTTAATAGACAAGAGCTTGGTGTCAAGATACTAGATACTGCCAGCAAGGTCACGACCGAAAAGACAGCCAAACTTGGGGTAAAAGCATTCATATCCGTGATCCATTCGGACGGGTTCGAGAGACTTTCTGAGATCGACGGGGAAAAGTATGGGAGATCTCAGGAGACCCGTCACAGCGGGTATCAAGGTGGCATAAGAATTCCAAATCAATACGACGACGAAAAATTTGTTTCGGAGGTGAATCAATTATGCAAAGCCACCAGTGGCGGGGCAGTGGTGAGTCTGACTTTTCCGAAGGATGTCGGTGATAGCTTGAACTTTGGTAACGTAGTTGCAAGTTTGTCGGGTAAGCTTCCATTTGTCAGATTCTCTCGTAATCCAGAAATTTGCAAAAAGTGCGGGGCAAAGGTGTTTAACGGCGGAAGATGCCCCAACTGCAAGTCAACTTTTCTTATTGTGCAACCCATCTTGGTCTGACTAGTTTTCAATTTTTGGAAAAATTTTTCCAAAAAAATCTTTGTTAATATTTTTTATGTAGTTTGACTCACAACGCGTTCACGCAAATGTGAACTATTCTTAACTTGATCTTCTGCGGGAATATTTCGCGACAGATTTTATAATGTCGGTTTGCTTAATGTTAAATATTCAGCTGACGAATTAGCCCTACGCGCAATATCGAAAAGGAACTGGTTCTTTTTAGGTTGATTTCATTACCACGAAACAATGTTGGCCGAAAAAGCATGGTTCCCGAAGATTGTGTTACGAAGAGCTTGCCTTATAGCAAAGCTCAATTGTCAAGTCTCGTTGCGCGCCTATTCCGTTCAGGGTAAACACCCCTTCACGGTTCCCCTGGCCTTGGGAAGCAAGGCAACAATCAATAGAAATTCAGGATGAACGAGTGGACGAAAAGATGGAAAAAAATTCGCTGGATGACAGAATTGCCGAGGAAACTGAGAAGGATTCAGAGTATGCTGGAGAACTGGAGCAAATAGCCAGTCCCATCGAACTGCCGAAGGAAACTTTAGAGTTTTTCAACGCAGATGAGCTAAGGGCGCGTGTATTCTACGAAAAATATGCGCTCAGGGATATGAACGGCCGCATCACAGAACAGACCCCTGTGGATATGTGGGGAAGGGTTGCTAGAGAATTAGCCTCTGTAGAGACAACCGAGGATAAGCGATCTGAGTGGACAAAGAAATTCTATTGGTTACTAGAAAACTTCCGGTTCATTCCTGGAGGAAGAATAATGTTCGGAGCCGGTCAGCCAAGGCGCTCGACTTTGCTCAATTGTTATTTTCTGCCGATAAAATCGGATTCGCTCGAAGACATTTTTGACTTTTGCAAAGAAGCCGGCAGAACTTATTCGTACGGCGGTGGTGTCGGGACGGACATCTCGATCCTCAGGCCCAAAGGATCGCCGGTGAATAACTCCGCAGTAGTTTCCACTGGCTCTGTTTCGTTCATGGAACTTTTCTCTGTCACTACAGGTACTATAGGTCAAGCCGGTAGACGCGGAGCCCTCATGATCACCATTCACGTAGATCATCCAGATGTCGTTGACTTCATAGATGTAAAGCGTGACCTCTCGCATGTAAATCACGCAAACATCAGCGTATGTCTCACTGACAAGTTCATGCGTTCTGTCGAGAAGGACGAGAACTTCGCCCTTTCCTTCAAAAATGAAAAGGCCGAAATGAAGAGAATCGTAAAAGCAAGAGAATTATGGGACAAGCTCGTTCGCTCCGCTTGGGCTTCGGCTGAACCTGGAATTATTTTCTGGGACAACGTAAAGAATGAATCACCAACCGAGTACAACGGTATGGAAGTGCATGGGTTCAATCCATGTTCGGAACAATGCCTAGAAGATTACGGTTGTTGTTGCTTAGGGAACATCAACCTGTCAGCTTTCGTTGTGGATGAATTTTCAGAACGGGCTAGACTCGACTGGAGAAGTCTCGAAAAGGCGTTGAGGTACGGAACGCGTTTTCTTGACAACGTACTTGATTACAACGCCGATAAACACCCGCTTCCTCAGCAGAAGAAGGCTTCAATGTGGTCTAGGAGAATAGGCGTCGGATTCACTGGACTGGCTGACATGTTCATCAAGCTCAACTTGAAGTATGATTCAGCTCAGTCTATCAGGTTCATAGATAGAATGTTTGACAGGATCAAGAACATCTGCTACGACGAGAGCTGCAATTTAGCATTGGAAAAAGGTTCTGCGCCCGCATTCATCGCAGAAAAGCACTTGACTAGGCCGTTCGTCCAAAGGCTGGACGGGACTGTGAAACAAAAGATCGCCGCTCAGGGTCTCAGGAATTCTTGCGTCCTTACGGTGCCACCGGTGGGAAGCGGAGCGATTCTTGCTGGGACCACTTCCGGAATTGAACCCATCTTCGCGTTGAGCTATGTACGCAAGTCGAAATCGCTCACCGGTGGAGAGTTCAAGGTCTATCATCCCCTCGTGCAAGACTACATGAAGAGAACCGGTTTGAAGAACGAAACAGACTTGCCAGAAATCTTCGTCACGGCTCACAGCATAAAGGCAGAGTTTAGGGTTCAGATGCAGGGCACAATCCAGAAGCACATTGATTCGAGCATATCCAGCACCGTAAACATTCCGAAAGAAGCATCTGTTCAAGACGTGAAGGATATTTACTTCCAAGCTTGGAGAGCCGGGTGCAAAGGCATAACCGTGTATAGGGAGGGCGCTAGGGAAGGCATTCTGCTCACTAACGCTGAAGCGGCCGCTCAGAAAGGCGGTGCGGGTGGAAAACAAAAGTTCGAGAGACCCAAGGTTCTTACCGGGCAAACCGTGAAGATGAAGCTCCCTCAGGGCAGCCTTTACGTCACGGCAAACAAGAATGGGGACGACATTATCAGGGAAACTTTCGTCACTCTGGGTAAATCTGGCGGAGACGAGAAGGCTGACGCAGAGGCGATCGGCAGATTGATCAGCCTTTATCTGCAACATGGTGGCAAAATGAGCGAAGTCATCCAGACTCTAAAGGGAATCCAAGGTAGAGATGTATCTTGGGATGAGAGTACCCCACTTTTGTCGCTCCCAGACGCGGTTGCAAAGGCTCTTGCAAGCTTGAGCAGTACAACGATCGAAAAGGAGAAGGAGCTCAATCATTGTCCAGACTGCGGCGAGCCCGGTATTATCTACGAAAACGGTTGCTACAAATGCCAATCATGCGGATACAGCCGCTGTAACTAAGGGTTTAGAATCAGCGAGAGCAGTGCGGCTCTCACAACTCTACCGTGCTGCATCTGCTTGAAATACCTCGCCTGCGGCGAGGAATCAACATCAGGCCTTATTTCATCTATCCGAGGAAGAGGATGCATGATTATAGAGTCCTTCTTCATGACCTTAAGACTCTCCGCATCAACAAAATACGAGCCTCTGATCTCTTCATATTCTTGTTCGTCGGGAAGTCGCTCCCTTTGAATCCTCGTTACGTATAAGACATCGACGTTGGGCAGTATCTCCTTTAGGTTATCATGTTCAGTCATTTCGAGAGATTTCGACTTGCCTCCCTTGAAGTCATGCGTCGCTTCCTTCCTTATTTTCAATCCCTCGGGGGCGACGAGCTCTATTTTGACGTCGTATTTGGCAAGACCGTAAATCAATGAATACACAGTTCTGCCGTACCGGAGATCGCCGACGATTCCAATTCTGAGACCATCAATTTTCTTCTTTTCCTTCAGCATAGTGTAGAGATCTAACATCGCCTGAGTCGGATGCTCCTCTGTGCCCGTGCCACCGCTGATCACAGGCTTTGTCGCGATCTCTGCAGCAAATCTTGCCGCACCTTCGTTCGAGTGCCTAAGGACTAGAACATCCGAATTTGCTTCGACAACTCGGACGGTGTCAGCCAAAGACTCCCCTTTTTCCATTGACGTTGTGTTCGTTTCTGTGAATCCCACAGAAATGCCTCCGATTGATGCCATCGCTGATTCGAAACTAAGGCGAGTCCTAGTGCTCGGCTCGAAAAACATTATTCCAAGAATGCGACCTTCGCCTAGCGCGACTTTTTCTCGGTACTTCATCTCTTCCAGTTTATCAGCTGTCGAAAAGAGTAGCTCCAGTTGCTCGCGGTCAAAATCCTTCATCGATAAAACGTCGTGCTTGTAGAAAGGATTTGGCATGTGCCGACTCAACCTGTTTAATCGAGTACTTTCGGGACACGGGCAACACAGATATTAAAGATATACAGGGCTTAGAGATCGGTCACCGAAGCGGATTCTCAGTCTGCATCTGTTTGATCTTCCACTCGAGCGCTTGTTTGAATTCAGCGTTGTCTATCAGGTTCAAATTCTTGCCGCAAGTGGGGCATTTGAAGAAAGCCTCCATAGCTTCCTCGAAAGTCAACTTCTTGCAGGTCGGCGTGTCGCAGCTGTAAAATTCATGTTCTGACTCGTAGTCCAACCTCTGCTTGAGCCTGTCCAGAGCTTTCTTCTTTTGTGTCTCGATAAAGCCGTCTACCTGATCACGCTGAGCTTTCCATCTGTAAACGAACCACCCTCTCTTGAGATCTCTCACTCTAATTCCAGTTATCAACGATCTTCCGAATAAATCGTAGAGTGCTTTCCTTACTGAGTTTATCTTAAGGCCCGTGGCACTGGCAATTTCCTCGTCAGTTGCATTTTCGTTGTTCAGAAGTGCCCTAGCCACCTTTACATAATCCTCGCCACCTAGTAGGCTCGCTATCTTTACGAAGGAATCTTCATATTCAATTTTCAACTAAATTTTCTACCTTTTTTCCCTTAGAACTGGGCTCGATCCGCATCTTTGCCCTTACAAAATGATCGTATAGCTCTTCTCCCATAAAAAGCCTATCAAGGAACACTGCCAACGCCGCGACTTCGCTGTGTGGCTGGTTTCCAACAGAAACGTTGTAGTCCGCAAATTCGTACATCTCTCGAGGAACCTTTTCTGCCCCCACAACCACCAGAATATTCCTACAAGCTTTATGGTCAACTTCGGCGCGAATTTTCGCCATCCCACTATTAAATTTCTCGCCGTACATGGTCAGGTGGACAACTATGCCGCCAAATGCTAGTACAAATTCTCTCCAATTCTTGAGGTATTTGACATCAAAATCGCCACCCCAGCGACGGCTGACTTTCTTTATGGAATCAATGGTGTGGTCGTCTGCTCCGGTCAGCACGAGTTGCCTTGCCCCGAAAGCTCTTGAAACCAGGCCGATATGAGTACTCATGCGCTCATCTCTGACTAGCCTGTGCCCTAAGCGGAGTACAGCCACATTGAAACGAAGTTTATTCTGTTCTTTTCGTTTTGCCGGAGCGTGTTTCATTTTTGGAATTCGCTTGGACAAATGGCTATTGTGACGCCACTCCGTCCTCAACAGGGACAAAAAGGTGTATTTTCAAAAAGTGCTCCAGTTTCTTGGCAAGTATATCATCGGGTTTCATCGAACCATTTTCTAGATGACCTATCATCGAGGGTTTTTCATTGATTTTCCTTCCCAACTCCTCTTGCGTTATCCCCAAGCTTTCACGAGCGTTCTTTATCACGCTACTAAAGTCTTCCCGCAACATCATATCGTCCGAGTCAAAGGAAAATCCAGGGGAGGACGGTGGTGAGCTATTTCTGGTTTGAGGACGATTTATCTGACGACTGGTAGACGACTGAGGGCCTCTTGCTACAGCGGGTTTTGGGACTCGCGCAGGAGAACCCAATTTCGAACAATTTGCACAAACTCTGAACACTCCTCCGTCAATGTTCACGACCTGCACCTCACCACGTATAGTGTTCCCACACAGTTCGCAATTCAAATATTATCCAGGATCAATGTTGAATACAGGCATTTATTTGCTTTGTTGGGCAAGCATTTTGCATTGGCTAGATCCGAGAGGTCAAAATTCTTCGCCGAGAGGCGATACGAGTTCGGCGAATCAAAGTTAACAATGACGCTTGACTACATATTCGGAAAAAATACATCTCGAGCCCTAGACTATTCTAACCTGAAGTTCAAACATTCGCGGAGGACAGGACGACTCAAGTACGTTGTCCAGAGGAGTAGTGATAGAGTGCTTTTCTCGCTGCGCCCTAATGGAAGTGTCGCACCATCTCTAGCGGGATACAAGATCTTGCTGTCGAGACAGAAATTGACAAAAAGACGTCCAGCATGGACCGTTACAGTAATTGACGGAGTATCTCAAATAGTTTCAGCTGGAAAGACCGTTTTCTGTAAGCACGTTACCGCCTGCAGCGACGAACTTCGCGCGGGGGAAGATGTTGCTGTTCTGAATGAAAAAGGAGAGCTGCTCGCCGCAGGGCGTGCTATTCTAGCGGGACCAATGATCAAACAATTTAAGAGAGGCGCAGCAGTGAAGGTCAGAGTAGGAACCGAAAAAAATGCCTCAGATGAACCTTGACAATCGCCAAACCCGACGCATGCTCGAGCGCATGGGAGTGAGCATGGAACCGATAGAGGGCGTCGAAGAGGTCATAATCAGAACGGCGGATAAAGATCTAGTGATCAAGAACGCGAATGTTTCGGAGATGAAGATGAAGGGCTCTCGGATGTTTCAAGTAATTGGTGACGACGTTGAGGACAGGCTTCGTGAAAAACCGAAATACACGAAGGAAGACATCCTACTGGTTGCCCAGCAGGCGAACGTTTCTGAGGCGAAGGCTGAGCAGGCTCTGAAGGATACCGATGGAGACCTCGCGCAGGCTATCCTGCGACTGTCATGAAACAAGTTTTCCTGAAGCGAGTATCTGTTTTCCGTTGACGGTAACGCTTGCTTTTTGCAATGTCACGTTCAGCCTGAAAGCGATTCCTAAAGTAACAATGCCACTGACAAAACGGTCGATGGAATATCCCAGCTTCGCGGCAGGATTCAAGCCGATAGTGAAGAGGCCGAGATTTCTGGACTCTTCTTTTATGCTTTGAAGAATGTTTTCGAGAACCTTCTTTGAGGGCTTGCTTTCCGATTTCACGAGATTGCCCGATTCAAACTCGAGGGTTGCATCTCTAATCAGTCCAAAGCCGGTCGCGGCCGAAAATTCCTTAACCTTCCCTGAAACGGTCGAAGAGTTTACCCTTTTGGAAATAAAGCCGGGTGGCAGGTAGGTCATGTTGTAACCCCCCGAAACGTCTGTTTCGTCAACGATTCCATCCTCGACCTCGGTGTCTCCTTGCAGCTGGAATTCGAGCTCAGAACCTTCTGCGGAAGTGATTTTGCACAGTGCTCCATCCTGCAGCTCTTGAGCTATTTTTCTGCCTGCAAGAGTAATCGAAGGGAAATCAGCTTCGATGATGGCTTTCAATTGATGCTCGATAATTTTGTCCTCAGGTTTACCTAACACTTTCGCCATGTCCTTTCCGACGTATCCCGTGCTTAGCCTGACACCTCTGAGCTTTGCCTTCTCGGCGCTCTCGTACCATGATGTATTGTAGGCGGTCGAAGAACTTCTCTCTTGAATGGAGAGTCCGCTGTGGAACATCGAGAGCGGAGGACCGGGAATAAAGACGTATGTGTCTGTTCCCGACAGCAACCCATACTCATGTTTTCCCATTTTACCACTCATTTCCTTGTCGGTTGATTTCGCTCCCTCCAAGTAGGCCTCTTCGTCTTCGAAGACAACTAGAGGAATGGCACCGATCCTTCTAGATTCCAAGACTACTTTCTTTGCGAACGGCAGTCCGTTGTTCCAAGTCTCGATCGTTATCGATTCTCCTCTTTTCAGGTGAATCGAATCGGCCAATATCTTTGAGGCAACCTTTGAGTAAAGTTTTCCTAAAGTGTCTGAAGATTTTGCGTGATGTGATGAACTCATGTTCCAACTTGGTTGACAATCTCTATTAGAATTTTTGCACAGCTTAGGCCATAAATAAATTGAAAGCATCACCATCGCGAGATGGTTGATCGGTCTTACTGAAGGGATTTGATTTCTCCACTCCGTAAAAACGAGAATCGAGTTGACCGGAATAGCTTGACGAAAGTTTCATTCACTGAGAGCTCTGTCAGTCTCCCGCAATCTTCGAGCGAGCTCCGCGATAATTTTTTGTCCAATCTTAGGATTCGCGGCTATCATACCCATTAGGACCCAGCTCGTCAGTAGCGCGCAAGTCGTTTTATCGACGGCGACTACGTCGGCAGATCTAGGTTGATTGTCGAACAGAGCCATTTCCCCAAAGAACTGTCCTCGCCCTAACTTGGCAAGAACCTTCTTTCCCCGACGAACCTCTACCGACCCATCAAGAATAAGGTAGAATGTTACGCCAAGTTCTCCTTCCTTTGTGATGAGGCTCCTTTCGCCAAAAGTTCTCTTCGTCGCAAAATTTGCTATTTTGCTGAGCGCCCTTTTGTCTAGGGAAGAGAAAAGAGTGACGCCTTGGAGTAGGGAAATCAGCGCTTTCTTTTCAGAATCAGATAGCATATGTCGATAACCCCAATGGTGAAGTTACTTAAGAGTGACTGGTTTCTCAGAGAGACCTATCTTCTGCATTAATTCACGACAGCGTTAGTCCTCTTCTGAGGCCATGAATAGCCTTGTCCAAACCGATCAACATTATGTTTCCGTCACGGTCGTCGTACGTTTTTTATGAGCCGTTTAATGCCGGTCTTCATTTAATTATTAATTTCGGTCGGGGATGAGCGTCAAGGAGTTCGCGCTGAAAGGACGAAAAACGTTGCAGTTCTACTTGATTGAGCCCAAGTTAGCTCTTCTGTTTGGATTCCATTAATTCAATTTCGTTGACAGTGTACGTTCTTCCTCCGCGGAAAGGCGCAAACTTTTTGCCGTTCCCATGATAGAACTTCGAGAAGAACTCCACGTAGATCAACCTAGCTCCTTGTATTCCTGGCTCGAACAGCGCAAGAACCAAGTTGAACAGCTGACCGAATATGAGAATTATGACTCCAACGATTGCCAATGCTATTCCGCTGGAGACATCTCCCAAGAAAATTGTATCGATAACGGCGGCGAGTTCGACCGAGGCGAGTAGAATTCCTAAAAGTCTGGTATAGGAGAGGATGTGGCTAATGATCGAGGGAAGCTCGATCAAGGTCTGGGGGCCTTCTCCATAGGCTATCAATCCGAGCCCAACCACTAGTACTCCTATGTAGACGCCTGCCATAGGATTCACGCTGGGACTGACTGAACCGTGATGCAATACAGTCAAACCGATCAAAGAAATTCCCCAAGCGACTGAAAGCCACCCAATCTTGCCGAAAATATGCCTCTGCTGATGCACCCAGTAGCTGTTGATCATACCTAAAACCAACCCGAACGAAACCTCGAAGAGTCCCACGTAACCAGTAAAGAGCAGCAAATCCTTCAACCCTCGCGTAGATGATGGATCAAGAAATGCTCCACCCGAAGGTAGTCCCAAGTGGAAATAAGAATCGAGATAAGAAAAAGCATATTGATTCAGGTGGAAGCCGAAATACTCGTTAAAAGCAAATCCGAAAATCACTCCGATTACAGCGCCAGGTATCATCGCCATCGCAAGTTTCTGGAACTGGATAGGCTTGAAGATGTTCCTAGCAAAAGAGCGTAGTCCTTGTGGAATAATTGTCTTTTTCCGCGGGTTTTGTCCGACTCTATTGAGTATCCAGTAAGATATACCGATTATGGCCAGACCGTAGCCCACATCGCCGAGCATCAGTCCGAAGAATATAGGGAAGGTGAAGGCGAATATCATAGTGGGATCGAATTCGTCAGCTACTGGTAATGTGTAGAATCTGATGAAAGATTCGAAAAACCTCAGTCGTTTCGGATTCTCGAGAAGCGTAGGTGGCTCCTCATCGCTCTTTATCTTGAAAAGAATCGTCGTCTTTGCATGCTCGCTCAGAGCTTGTTGCAACTGCTGCATCTTGTGTTCGGGAACCCAACCCTCCAAGACGAAAGAGCTGTCGGTGTATCCAAAATTGTTAATGACTTCGAGTTTCCTTGCTTCAATCGCAAGCTGCTCTTCGACGGAGGCTATCTTTGCATAATTCTTCTCGGCAAGTGCTTGTAGTTTTTCTTCAACGCCCTTCATCTCGTTGTTGGCCATTTCTCTACCCTGGTTCAGTTCCAAAAGAACCTCTGTCGGCTTTCCTTTGAGCTTCGGAATTCTCTGCATGCGCAGGTTTGCTTTCTGTATAATTGAGCCGAATTTTTCGAGCTCCGGCGTGGGAACAACTACTACCAGACTCACAGGGTCCTTGCCTGACGAATAGAGCATAGCGTCGGGGATTGCGGACAGATTTTTCTGGAGTTCCAGATACGCATCCGCTGCTACCGTGCCGAAGAACGAGGCCGCTGATTCCAAATCAAATATCGAAAGGTCTTCGTTGATGAACTGTAGTTTCGTGACCAAATCGATTCTGTTTTTCAACTCGTCCATTCTGGTAGTCAGCTTGTTCTGTTCGATTTTCAGGACCGAAACTTCATCAATTCTTATCGAACGGGAGGCATCAAGAAGCTCTTTCTGCGATCCAAAGCCCACCTTTTCGGAAATCTTGGTCGCGGGGAGTGCAGCTTTCAGACCCCTTATCCTAAGGAGTTCTTCGGAAACTTCGCGAACGTTAGTGGCGTCAAGCTCGGTCCGAAGGTACTGAAAGGCATCCTTGGACACTGGTTCTATTTGGACTATGCCCAAATCGTAGAGAATGGACGCCACTCTCTGCCTCTCGTCTCTCGAACCGACGACCGCTACCCTAAGCATGTTAGCGGGCTTTAGCAGCATCCGCTAAGCACCCTGGAACTCTGGCAGTAAGATTTCTTCAATTATTTTTTTGAATTCGGCAGTGCGCAGCTTCTTTTCCGCTACACGCTCTGCTTCCCTCTCCGTTGCATCTACGAGTTTTTTTGCATCCGCCTCGCCCACGGCTTTTGCTTTGTCCACCTCTTGGGACACAAAACTTTCTGCTGCCGCTTTCGCATCAGTGACGTTTTTGTCTGCTTGCTCCTGAGCGCTCTGGAGCTGATCTGACAGAAGCTTTTTCTTGTCCGCGATTCCTTTCGCGCTCGCTTCCTCTGCTTCCTTGATGGTCTTCAGAGTTTGCGTATAATCGGTGGACATTGCGAAGATATCACAGGATGCCTACGAAAAATAGTGCTACCAGTACTATCGCCACTACTTTTGCTATTTTGAATACTGTCATTGCAAGGTAGAAGTGTTTCTGCTGCTTGTTTACGAATCCAGTCCGGAGAGGACTGGGCTGCGGAGGCGGTTTCATCCAGTAAAACGTTGGAACATAGTATTTTTTCTTCTGAGGCCCTTCTTCACTCATCTTTCTTATTTGCCTCCCTCTGGTTCATCTTTCGCTTTACCGTTTTCAGTTTAGTGAAATTTTCCCGCTCCATCTCGTCGAATCTGAATTTTATGTAGCGGGCGTTTGCCTGCAGTCTGGGTATTAGGACGTTCTCGATCGCGTTGCATCTTCTCTTTGTCTTTTCAATTTCGAAAAGAAGTTTCCTCAGCGCCGTTTCTTTCTCCGCGACGTCCAAAACCATCTGATGAACATCCTGGAAAGCTTTCACCGCCTGATTAATCGAAGCCGGGATTTCGAGTAGATACTCTTGGCCTGCCTGACCCGAACTCTTGGTCACGACTTCAGGAATTCTTACCCCCATCACGTTTTTGCTCTTCAAGGTGAGTTCCTGTATCTTGGGGATGCGCATTGATTCGTATTCGAGTTTGAGAGGGCCTACGAACATTTCGGAAGCATGGATTCCCTCATAGCCGAGAACCAATTTCGCCTGCAGTCCGCTGCGAAGGCTCGCTACCTTCTTGCTCAGGTTGAAGAACTCCAGAATCAGGGCAGACCTCTTTAGTTTTAGAAGCTTCAGACCCTTCTTGGAAATCGCGATTCTCCGGATTGTCCGGAGGTACTCCATCCTTGTCGGTCTTACGTTGATCGCAACGGGCATTCTTCATCGATTTCTCTTTCTGTACTTCTCGATCATGTCAGGCTTGATTCTTTTGATTTCGTTGTCCGATAGCGGATCGATAACGTCCCAGCCGATGTCCAGAGTCTGCTCGATGGTTCGGTCCTCGTTGAGCCCTTGCTTTACAAAATTCTTTTCGAAGCTCTGCGCGATCTTCAGGAACTTTCTGTCGGTGTCGCTAAGTGCTTCTTCGCCGACAATCGCAGAGAGAGCTCTGACATCTTTTCCTTGCGCGTAAGAAGCATACAACTGGTCAGCCATTCCTCTGTGGTCTTCTCTGGTTCGCTTTGGACCAATTCCTTGATTCATGAGACGCGAGAGCGATTCCAAGACATCGATTGGCGGGTAAATTCCGGCGCGGTCTAGGTCTCTCGAAACGTAGATCTGTCCCTCGGTGATGTATCCCGTGAGGTCGGGAATCGGATGCGTCTTGTCGTCCGCGGGCATTGTAAGGATGGGAATCTGTGTGATAGAGCCTTTCCTTCCTTTGATCTTACCTGCCCTTTCGTAGATAGTAGCAAGGTCGGTGTACATGTATCCCGGGTAGCCCCTCCTTCCTGGCACTTCGTCACGAGCTGCCGAAATTTCACGCAGGCTTTCAGCGTAGTTTGTCATGTCCGTGAGAATCACAAGAACGTGAGACTCTTTTTCGTAAGCGAGGTATTCCGCAGTTGTTAGGGCAAGCCTCGGAGTGAGTATCCTTTCCATTGAAGGATCTGATGAGAGATTTAGAAAAAGTACCGTCCTTTCAAGAGCTCCTGTTTCCTCGAACTGCTTTATGAAAAAGTTCGCCTCTTCGCTCGTGATTCCCATCGCAGCGAATACCACAGAGAAATTCTCGGTCGAATTGAGCACCTTGGCTTGTCTCGCTATTTGCGAAGCAAGGACGTTATGCGGCAGTCCGGCACCGGAAAAGAGCGGGAGCTTCTGTCCCCTGACGAGCGTGTTCATGCCGTCTATCGTCGAGATTCCCGTCTGGATAAACTCGGAGGGCTCTTCCCTGCTGTACGGATTTATTCCAGAGCCCACGATTTCCACCTTGGTCTTCGAGACAATGTTGGGGCCGCTGTCTCGAGGATTTCCGAGACCGTTGAAGACGCGCCCTAACATCTCGTCAGAAACTGAGATTTGGGCGGTCTCTCCCAGAAACCTCACAGAAGTTGCAGCCGTGGACAGTCCCAGCGTGGAGCCGAAAACCTGGACTATTGCGAGCCCCGCGCGAGAATCGAGCACCTGACCTCTTAACCGCTCACCCAAGGCATTCGTAATCTCTACGATTTCCCCGTAGGAAGCGCTCTGCACCTTTTCCACGAATAGAAGAGGCCCAGCGACTTGCGAGACTGTCTTGTAGGAAAGAGGCTGCTGCATCAGACTGTTACTCCCATAACGAGTTCGGTGAATTCCCTATCCATGTCAGTGTTGATCTCCTTGATGAATCCTTCCGTCTGGTCCTCCGGAGTCCACTTGATCTTCGCAATCTTGGATTTTACACCCAAGTTCGTGATCTGAGAGGCCTGAGCGCCAGATCTGATTGCGTCGGCTTCCTTCTTTCCGAAATCCAGTATTGTCTTCATCATTAGGTACTGCTTCCTGATCGATGCGTATGTATCGACCGGATCGTAGGCGCTCTGCTGCAGGTAATCTTCCCTGATCATTTTAGCGACGTCCATCACACCTTTTTCGGATTCCGG
>JASHPO010000032.1 GCA_030038075.1 Nitrososphaerales archaeon
AGGACCGCGATGCTTTAATTTGAGAAGAGAATCGGCGCGCCTAGTCAACGCATTTTGACATTGCACTAGAAGTTGAATTAGGGTCTTTTGAGACATTTAGGTAGAAATCATGGGAATGGAAGTATTTCTGCTCCCAGCCGGCATAGCTCTCATTGCAGCCATCACCTGGACAGCGGCATTCAAGGGTCTTCTCTCACGGTCGATCAAATCGCCTCAAACAGCATCACTGCACGTAGGAGAATCATCACAATTAGTCGCGGTACAATCGGGATCCTCGGTAGCTGAGCCTATCCACGTCGAAGAGACAGCTCCAACAGTCGAACCGACCACAACCAAAATATCCGCCAATCCAATAGCAATAGCTCCAATCGCGACAGCTTCTCTAGTCGAGGCACCCTCACCTTTCGAGGAGCCGCAGACGCCTTTCACCAATCCAGCAATTACCTCAACTCCAATGCCAACTGATGTAAACGCGGTCACAAACATCGCCAGCCCAACAGAGAATGCAGCTCCTTCACTGGTAATAGCTACTCCAAAGAGAACAAGACGTACAAAGAGGCTTCCTGCAAACGGAGCTCCGAGGCGCAAGCGCGCACCACGGTCAAAGCCAGCTCTTTCAGCAGACCCAGCAGTCATTCCGGCAACGGAAGCTCTAACAACAACCGGCCAGCAGAGCGAACCTACTCAATGAAATAATCAAAGAATATCAAAATTCTTTGATCCCCTTCCTATTTTTCCTAACTCTCCCAGCCGTTTATCAGCTTGACCCGAATAGATCTTTTTTTTGTCAGTTGAAATCTGCTCTCGGGTTTTGTCAGGTGTCTGTGAGCCCTGACTGGCGGGATGTATATTCTGCCCTCGGTAAGACCCCTTGGTTGTTCAATCAGGTGCTTTGAAGCCGATGACTTTTGACCACACTTTTCACATCTAAAGCCCTGACCCCTTCCCATCGAGCCCATTGAAACTCCGCACCTGAGGCATTTAGGGTTCGAGGACGTAAATTTCTCGGCAAGTTTGACTACTTTGAAATATTCCAAATTCAAAACTTTTGGATGCAGTGTGGTATTTTTTCTTATTCCGCCGCCGACCTCGATCACGTCACCAACTGTCAGCATCTTCGCAAATTCTCTAAAAACGGCAGTCGGCTCGTAACAGGCACAGCCGATCTTGCCTTGTTCATTCTCTATTTCAAAGAAGACGTGTCCTCCAATCTGAGTTCTAGGAGCTTCGCAAACTGTGCCCAAGGTTTTGCCCGAATAGTAAGCTTTGGGATTATCGAGGCTAATTGGTTCTCGAAGATGCTCTCCCGTGCCTTGATTAGAACGGAATATCATCCATCCACGAAGGTTCTCGACAGGGCAGAGGATATTGAACGCATTTTTCACCGCTGCCGCGCTCTCCCCACGAATTCCAAGAAATACCGGGTCTGGCCCGTGGGGAGCAATCATGATCCGATCGTACTCAGAGTCATAGCTGCTGAAAGTCTTTGAGGAAGTGACCTCACTCATCATAACGATTTTTGATTTGTCGAGAACACGCGGCTTGGACAACGACTTTCGGTAGGCGATGAGCTCAAAAGTGTGATCGCTCGGAAGTACATTTCCGACCGCCGCAAGCGCCCCAATTAAACCTTGATTGGATCTTAGCGAAATTGATTCCAAGCAAAACTCGCGAACTATTTCCCGAGCCTCCACCAAGCCTAGAACCGAGTACATGGCGCGATTTGAGAAATCTTGAATTTTCGCCGGAATTTCTTCACCCTCAAACAGGACCAGCCCCGCATTTGCCCTTGGACTGGTTGCGAATCTTTTGATATATTTCCCGCACAACGCAAACAGGTTCTTTTTCGATAGAGAACTCCTAAGCCTGATCGCGAGTGCGGCGTTTCCTCTGGTCTTCCAGGGGATGTTTGGGTTGAGGCGAATCAGGTTTGGATAATCGAGAAGTTCGTTTCTGGTGTCAGAGATCAGTTCCTTCACAAGATTATAGCAGAGGAATGTCGTGCACATTCCTTCACTGGAATCGGTGTCATCAAATCCGATGTGAAAGGTGGATGGCATCGGCACTGGCTATGAAAATGAAGTTAGGATTCTACTACGATCATCGTCAGCGTCGACCTAACTTTCTCTAGGCGCCTGATCTTCCAAGTTATCGTTTCCTTTACCTTTTCCATAGTGTCTGCCTCGATCTTTGCGACAATGTCATAAACGCCATAAACGACGTAGACTTCCTTCACATGCTCAATGCCTTTCAGTTCTCGGACCAACTCTTCCTCCGCGCCGAGATCGGCATTTATCAGTACGAAGGCCATCGGCTGATGTTGTGAAGGCACGAGAAATTGATGTTTCATCTCCTATTAAATAGGTTTTCTATGTTTTGATTAGTCGCAAGAATATTTAGTCGCGATTTCTTTTCTAAAGATTGGATAGCATTGAACGTTGACCTGATCCGCGCAAATGAAATGAAATCAGTAGAATCTGGAAACCCGCACGTCTTTACTCTCGAACTTTTTCAGGATGATCCCGCAAAATGCACTTCGGCAAAAATGAGAAAACTGGGTTTTGCCCGAGCGGTTGTTCCAAACAGGATTTCCAAGGATGCGATAGTATTGAACCCCTTTGCAGAGAAAATTGTTTTGAAGTTAGACAGTGAAAACGCTTTGAAGTACGGTCTTGTCGTGATTGATTGTTCCTGGAAAAAGGCAGACAAGACCTTCAACAGAAAATACAGTGGACATCAGCGAAAGCTCCCCGCCCTAATCGCCGGGAACCCGACGAACTACGCCAAACTCTGGAACCTGAGCTCGATAGAGGCGGCTGCGGCCGCGCTTTACATCATGAATTTTTACGATGCCGCGTATCGCCTCATGAACATCTACAAGTGGGGAGAAACGTTCCTGACGCTAAATCACGAAGCGCTAGACGAATATTCGCAAGCAGATAATGAAGAAGAACTCCACACAATCGAAAAATCATACTTTCCTCAGGCATTCCAAGAAGGTAATCCTTAATTCGATTAACTTGATTCAATTACTTCGGTACGAGCAAGTGCGCGGGTCTCGGAGTCCTTCTGAGGAAACTCCTCTGTCCACGCGGAAAATCACGGCGTTGAGAAACGCAATCAGAGATGGTTGGCTCCAAAACAGAAACGATATCCAAACCAGATAATACGAGGAGGCAGCGATGCTGAGGTTCCTGGGGCGGAATGAAACGGTTGACCCGTGGGGACCAAGGCCAAACAGGGAACGATGATGTCCGCAAGAGTCCCAGGTAGGCCGCATAGCTGAATCCCGCCTAAAACAGAAAGAGGGTTACGGCTTGCACGTACCTTAACAGTAAGAGAGTAGCCCGAAGGGCCCCTCTCACATCTGTTTGACTGTCTTGGCCGCAATAGCATATGAGGAATCGATCCTTACGAAGACCCTCTAGTCAAAAAGCGGCATACAAATTAGAAGCGGGCGGTTGAAATATTAGCTGTGAACGGCGGCGCAACGCTCCACGGGTGTCATAACCATCGCTCTCGCTCAAGATGTTACAGCCTCGGATCCCGGAATGCAGACTCTAGCTCAGGCTTCCAAGAGCCAAGTCCGATATCTTCTTACAAATGTTGACGAATTCCACTTGTCTGGTAACCTTCCTTAGCGTAATGCTCGGCGTTTTTCTGTGACATCTCTCGGCCTGCGTTTGAAAACTTCAGCAGGGGAAATCGGGTCGTCGGAACCGAGTGGGTCGGCGATGATTATCGAATTGATCTTATGCGGATATCAATCATAATACGTGAATTGTTGGTACGTTTTTGGAGGTCTACACGAATTAAATATTCACTTTGTATGGCTTGGAAACACGGAAAAAAATTGAAACCTGTTTTTACACAGGGGTGCCAGAAAAAGGTCGTACCGGTGATTCTTCTTAGCCCTATCCTCGGTATTTGCGCTATCCCCCTTTCTCTCTCATTCAATTCCCCGGGCATTTGCCTCGTCGCCACTTGTCCAGCAAAATAACGCTGGATGCTCGAGTTGCTTTACGTCTTCACCAACCATATCATTCACGAGCTCGGTTAGTGCTGGAGACGTAATAGCCGTAGCAGTATCGGTTTTCGGAGGAGCGTCCCCTTACGGTATCTTTACCGTGACTGACACCTTGGGCACTTCATACACCGAAGAAACGCACATGTGCAACACTAATGCCTTTGCTAACTGCGCGGGAATCGCCGTCGGAACCGCGACGAGCAGTGGAGCTGATACCGTAACAGTGAATTTAGGTCAGACCCCTGACCAAGAGGATATTTTCATCTACGAGCTTTCAGGCGTGACGACTACTGGATTATCTACTGGTACCGGCCAAGGTGAGGATTCTCCAATCTCGACATCATCTACATCCTTCTCAGGCGGTAGTTTCTTGCTGGGCGTCACCAACCTGTTTAATCTTGGAACATTTACTGCAGGGGCAGGATTCACATCTTCGACAGAGAACTCTGGCGACGACGTGAGCTATGCGCAGTATTCTTACTCTGGAGTCACGTCGCCAACGACATTTCCTGCAACAACAAGTGGCTCTTATTGGGCAGAGGCCGGTATTGCGCTTTCACTTCTGCCCCTCGCTACAGGTCCACCGGCGTCAATTGTACAGGGCAATATTATATGGACTACATCGACTTATGATGGGTTCCAGTACATCTTTCCTGTTAGTGTCGCGATTAATGGCGTACAGTTCTCTGCAACGTTCTACGAAAGTCTTTTCGCGCAGTTCCAGCTCGGAGCCAACCCGAGCTTCACTGGAGCCTATATTGGAACGTTCAGCGTGATCAGCGGTTGCGAACAAGGAGCGACAATTACCATTACTGCAACGGTAGACGGGGTCGCCGAGTCAGCTTCGGGTGTCTGTCCAGGTTCCGCGAACAGCACTGCGATCAACATTTCTTTCGGCACCTAGTTGCGACGATAAAGTTCTAAAGCTCGAAAAGTGCTGCTAATTCCGACGCGTACAAATGCAAGGACAATGTTATATCGGGGCACCAAACGAAGAAACCCCATGAGAGCAAGGACAAAGAGACCTACAACCGCGACTGGAGATCTGACTTCGGCTCAGATCCGCGCCTAGCCGAAAGTGGATCCGTTTATCACGTACTGAACATGAGATTGTAGAACGTGAATTTAAAATTCATTCGTTGATCGCAGAATTGCACGTTGCAATGACTACAACATAGACTCCACAGTCTCACGTACCATCTTTTTGCTTCTCGCCTTTTTTTCAGAGACGACGCCGTTCAGCTCAGATTGACTGTCCCTGGAAGCAGATAGTAGAATATCGTTACAGTGATACCGATCACCAGAGCAAGCAACCCTAGTACGATGTCAAGCTTCCAGATGTTTTTCGTTTTTGCAAACTTTAGCAGATAGGAAATCGTGACCAATCCGATCAGCAGTGCCGTAATTATCGCGATAGCCAGACCGGTCAACGATACGGCTTGAATGTCCGTATTTATCTCGTGCCTGCTAAAAAATAAGCTGACGCCGAAGGCGCCGATGGATGCGGGAATGTAGGCGAGGTAGGAGAGTCTGAAAGCCTGGTCTTGCTTCACGCCCATCAAAAGCATCGTGGATACTGTCATGCCAGACCTGCTGACTCCCGGAAGCGCGGCGATTCCCTGTGCGATTCCCACGATAATGTAATGCTTCATCTTCATCTGATCCAGTCCGCCGATCTTTGGAAGGGCTCTGGTGTACCTGATGTAAAATCCAATGCCTACGAGAGCTAGTCCCAAAATAATCATGGGGACGCCGATGAAGGGCGATGAGTGTTGCAGGTACTTGTCCGTAACATAGTAGAGAGGCGCCCCGACTATCGCGGTGAAAATAGTTACGACGACGAGGTACATCAAGAGTTTTCTGTCGTGGATTAAAGCGATGATATCCTTGCGAAAGTATGCAATCGCCGAGCCCAGCGAACCTATTTCCATGAATAAGCCAAAGGCGTATCCCGCCGCGATGGGCAGTCCGAAAAGAATGTAGGAAGCGTAGAGGACCTGCGTCTTGCTACTGATGGGGAGCCATTCCGAAACTCCCTGAACCAGTCCCAGAATAATCGAAAAAAGAATGTTCATCTGGTTCAGCGCGAGAATAACTTGGATTTCTTTTTGGCTTTTAACGATAATGAATTTGGACTTCGCACAAGTCTGAGCTCGAAGAAATTTTTACGGGGGCAATTTTTTCATCGTCTATTTATGACGATTGAAGTTTAATGAATCATTGAATCTTTTGGAATTTTGGGAAAACATGTGTTTTCTTCCTTAAGGTTCCTTTAAGAACAATTTGCGCAAATTCAACGACCCTAGTACCTTCCGAAAAAGTATCGATCGCTTCGGCCTCTCTGCCAAGTGCGTAATCAAATTGCACAGAGAAATTGTCGATTCATACAAGCATAAATATTCGGTAGAGTCTCGTCGTTATCATGGCCAAAGTATCTCGATCTGTTGACATTTCCGCGCCTGTTGAGAGAGTGTTCCAGTATTACGCTAGACCTGAACACATTGCAAAGACGTTCCCGGAGGACGTGAAGATGAAGGTTGTTCCGATCAACATCAAAGAAGGCTTTGGCATCGGCACCGTTTTTCGGGTCGAGGGGGAGTTCGGCGGAAGACCGCTTGCGTGGGACATGGAGACAGTCGCCTACGAGAATAACAAGCTGATTCAGGTAAAGGCGATCAACGGCCCGTTCAAGAAAAACATCATTTCTGTTTATTTCGAGACGATGCCTAAATCCGAGACGAAGCTGACTTTCGAGGCAGACTACGATCTGGGTTACGGCATCATCGGCAAGGCTATCGATTCACTAAAGCTAAAGAAAGAAATCGAGATGGGAATCGAGCGCAGCTGCGCTTCCGTGAAGAAATTCATAGAGTCCGGTAAATCTTCCGGCGAAATGGTCTCTGAAATAAAGGCTGATGCGGCTTAGCGGTTATCAGCCGTTCAATAGTGCTTTCCGAGTTCATTGCTTCGATTTCCTCGTTACCACGAGAAAGCCCAGAAGTAATGCACCCATCACTATCCCGGCCGAAAGAATTTCGGCAGCTACTTTGCTTCCAGATAGTGCTATCTGATAAACGCTAGAGCTGTATATCGACGATGATGTAACTGTCGCCGACGTAATTAGCGTTTGAGATGTAGCTGAGGTTGTTCGGCTGTTCGTTGTTACAATAGCAGAGCTCGTAATTGGAATAGAAGTTTGTGTCAGCTGTGCGATGTTTATAGTTGTCATGCCATTGCTGGGTTCGTTTTGCGAGTCTCCTGAATACATTGCATAGATAGAAACCTGCGTATCCGTGGCCGACGGTTCGTAGATTACCTCGCATTGGGAAGAACTGGAATTCAGCTCGTTGAGAGTGCAGGTATCTTCGGGAACAAAATTCCCGCTGCCGGTTCCGCTGGTCGTCCAAGTCACAGTGCCGCTTGAAAAATCGCCTGTAATCGTCGCTATACACGAAAATTGTGGAGGAATTGTGGAAGCTACGCTGCACGATACACTATTGCTCGTAAACGTCAGTGCTGCCTGCGGGCGCGGGAACAAAGTCAAAACAAACAGGACAGCTACAGTCAAGATAACAGCGAAAGAAATTACGGGCGTCCGGATGCCGTTCGAATTTTTTCGGCGCAATCGCAAATTCTTCGTTAATTTGCTGAATCGGAGACATATTCAAGCCTTCGCCGATCATTATATTGATAATTTTGGCACTTTTTCTTCTTTCTCGGATATCAAAGAGCCTGCAAAAGCGAGTCCCCAGAAGAGCGCCGGAAATGCGATCATCCTTTCCATTCCGCCGAATCCCAATCCCAAGTAGACTCCCGACGCAAATAGAGCGAGCGCCGCCAAAGTAATCACCCCCATAATGATCGCAAAGTACCGAAGGCTCGACTTTACCAACTGGAACGATGTAATCGCGGCGAGACCGCCGAAGACAAATGTAATGAAAGAGACCACCACATGAAGATTGCCTGTTGTCTCAGTAAAGAGACCGACACCCATCGCGCCTATTCCTGCCAATCCGAGAAATATGCAAAAAAGCCGTTTTCCCGAGGCGCGCAGAAAGTAAGCCGCAACTAGTATAGTGAGACCGAGCACGAATATCGAAGAATTGAAAATTGTCGAGGAAGGCTGGACAATGACGCAGCCTGAAGAATTGCACGTTGCGCCAAGATCGCTTATCGCGTTTATCGATACGCTATAACCCGGATACAATTCCTGCGCAATATTCAGGAATATGAGAAACTGCGTAGCACCGAAAAGAAGTAGAGTCCCTGCTATCGTGCGATTTGACATAATGGCAAAGGGCGAAATGACCGCAGGCAGATAAACGTTGACTCAACGTCTCTTTTGCTGGGCCTTTGCCTGTTCCTTTGCGGCAGCCGCAGTCTTTTCTCCTCTGACTGTTGAGAGGACTTTGGCAACTTCAGTTATCGCCTGACTTTTTTTCAGGCCGCTTTTTTTCTCGATGGAAACATATCCTGACTGCTGGTATGGCCGCGACGGGACTTTCGCCGGCGTGGACTCTGGTTTGTAGCCGAGCCTTCTCGCAGCTTCGCCAAGCTCGTCAAGAGTGGGATCTTTGACAGATTTGTCGAGGGGAACGCGTCTTCCCTGTTCTCGACTCATTGTGGAGTTGAAATAATCGATCCAGAGAACGAACCGCTTGTAGTCCTTCAAAGGCGAGCTTTACTTCACAAGAATCGCGTTGATTACGCCATCTTGCGAGGGACGCGAGGAGACTCTGGCATTACCAAGTTCGGTTTCGATAAGCGCGCCCTTCGTGATTACTCCTCTACGCTCGTAGTCCCTATTCGCCGGATTTTCAAGGACACGAGTGATCTTCGTCTTTTGAGTCTTGCCGGTAGAGTTGTCGTGCACGTTTGCTTCATCTGCAAATTTGAGGCTCGTCTTTTCGCTTCCGCCCATTCTTCTCCTGTGATAATTCTGAGCTGCGCCGAGAAGAGTCTCGGCTGCGTACCCGTCCTTTTCATGCGCCCTCCTTGATCTGAAGAGCTTCGTCCTGCCGCCGGTTAATTTTCGTTTGCGCAAATTTTCAATAGGTTTTACCATTTTAATCCACTATTTTCCGAAGAAGTCATCATTTCCTTACTTTACATTTAAAGACTTTCGGAATCACGGTTGGGCAGGAGTCTTTTCCACTTCCTGCGCCTTCGAGATCAAACCCTGCTTCGCGATCTGCTTTCTCTGTTCATCAGCGTTGTGGCTGAGACCAAAATAATCCGCAAAGGCGTCAGTGGTGCTGAAAACTCTTGAGCGTCCGCGTTTCTCAAACCGTAGGAAACCGACCTCCGAAAGTTCCTTGACGTGGGAATACGCTGCAGATCCTCTTCTTTGGACCAGCTCGTGCGTGCTCACCGGCTGGAGATAGACCACATAAGACAGAGTTCTGAGTGCCGATGTTGAAAGGAGAGGCTTTGTGGCAAACTTTTTTGCGACATTGTTGTACTCCGGCTTTAGTTGGATGGAATACATCGGCCCATCCATCTCTTTGAGCTCGATTGCGACGAAAGTGGAATTGATCTTCCTTGACAGGTCTCGCATCAGTTCGCTTAACCGTCGTTTGGAAACTATCTTGGCGGCTTTGGAGATCTCGTCCAAACTCATCGGTCTTCCTGAAGCATAGAGCGCTACTTCAATTCTTGCCTGCGCTTCCTTCGATAGGGTAATTGTGGAATCATCGACAATGTTTCTCCGCGGCGCCAGTTCTGAAGACAGAATAGATCACTAGACAGTCGTTACCGGAACACCCGAGATCAGAATGTCATCGTTTTCGGTCTGTTCCAAAAGCACGGTTCCTTCCATAGCGAGAAACAGGAAAAATATGAAAAATTGAGCCTTTTCTAGAATATCGCGTTCTCTGGCAAACCAAGAGAAAAGGAAGCTCTGGTTCTTTTTTATTTCGGAAAGAACCGAGATTCTGAACTCGGCCACCATCTCCGATATCTTGTTTAGAAATGAGTCCGGCTCGAAAGTGTACTCGGGTTCGATCAGGAGATTTGTTCTCTCTTGCTGCTTTCTCCGCCCGCGGATGATATCTTCCAAAATCGTTTCCAGAGTGGAAATGAGATCTTCGATCGAAGTAGAGTAAACCTCCTGCCGGAACGGCATCTCTAGTAAGAGAGGGACTTCTCCAGAGATGTCGATTCTCTGCATCCTCGCTTCCTTTATCTTGTCCAGAAGGAAGAGAGTTTCAACTTTCAACCTGTAAATTAAGGCGGAGGACAGCGCGGCCGATCCGCACAGCCTGAGATCTAGAAATTCACTCTTTGTGATCAGTTCTAGGAAAGTGTTCAATAACCGCTCAAGGTCGACCTCCCACGGCTTGTTGATCTTATTCCCGTCGGGATTGAGAAGTAGGTTCAGAGGAGGCCTCGAAAGTTCCCTCTTTCTCTCAGCGTCGGGAGCGATTTCACTCAGCTTTAACCTCTACCTCCATTCCGCTCTTGTACCTAATCACCTTGGAGCTCCCCTGCGTCATGTAGACTCCGATCACCGAAGTCGCCTTTGAAACGACCGTGTCCTTGAGGCTCACGATGATGATCTGTGAATTTCCGGCCCTCTCCGCTAGAATGCCGGCAAACTTTCCAGAGTAGACGCTGTCGAGGTGGGCATCGACTTCATCAAAGAGATAGAACGGCGAGGGGAATACGGCCTGGATTGCAAGAATGAATGAGATTGCGGACATTGTCTTCTCGCCTCCGCTGACAGAGCTTGAATCTCTAGGGAGCTTTCCTGGAAACTGCGCCATGAGAAATACTCCGCTGTCGAAGATCGAATCCGGTTTCTCGATTTCGAGCCAGGCATTTCCATTCGTGATCTTGTTGAAGATCACCCTGATTTCTCTGTCGATCTTTTCGAACGCCTCCATGAAGACCTTCCTCTTTTCAAGGTCGATTGTCTCGATAAAGTTCACAATGGCGTTTCTCTCCTTCTCCAGTTCGTTCTTCCTGACCGATGAGTACTTGTAATTCTCGAAAATTTCCCGATAGTTCTTGTCCGCATTAAAGTTCACGTTGTTTCTCAGCGCGCTATACTCTGCGTTCAGCTCGCGATGAAAATCGTCGGCTCCATCGAATGCTTCTATGGGTTCGGCGTATCCAAGTAAAGTAAGCTCACTAATCTGACTTTTCTCATTCTCGGAGAGCCTCGCAAGGTCGTTCGTTGATGAATAGTATTCCTTGTCGGCGGCGGAAAGTGATTTGCGAACAGAATCTTCCTCGGCCTTCAGGGCCTTCAATTTTGAATCAATCGAATCCAGCATCGGTTGGTACTTCGTTGCTCTCTCGATTGTCTCAGCTTCTCTCTCTTTGAGAGAAACTAGGCTTGCCTCCAGCTCGCGTAGCCTTGGTTCGCTGTCAGATAGAAAGCTCGATCTTTCCACGAATTTCTTTTCGCTCTCTGCGCTCTGCTCTTTCAGTCGCTCGAGCGCGGGTCTTTCGCCATTTTCAACGTCTCCTCTCGTTCTCGTTATTTCTGTAGTTATCTCCCTAATTTCCGATATCGCCTGCTCAACCTTGGAATCTAGTTCAATCCTTTTCTTGTTGATAGCCGCGGATTTTTCGTCAAAGGCAGAGAAATCAAATGCAGAGAGCACAGAGGCAAGTTTCTGGGAGCCCATCTGAAGGCCTTCAAGCCGCCTTTCGACCACTTTCCTTTCGTCTTCGAGCTTCTCGATTTCATCTATCGTTGACTTGTGCCGCTCGTCGAGCGTCTTCATGTCCTGCGCATATTTTGAAACGAACTGCTTTGTTGTCTCCAGCTTCGTCTCGATCTTTGAAATTTGCATGTCGTGCTCGCGTTCGTCGGATTCGTGAGATGTGGTCTTCGAGTGAAGATCAAAAATTGCAATCTTTCTCTTTTCGATGAGTTTGTGGAGTGTGCCGAGCGCCCTTCTGATTCCTTCGTATCCGGCCTGCTGGTTTAGAAGCTCTGCAACTTGGGAGTACTTTTTCGCGTAGCCGATTTCGAACGCCAGCACATCGGGCTCGAAACAATCCCCGTTCATCGTTACGGCCCTAAATCCCTTTCGCGCAATCATGAACGCGCTCTTCGGCGAATCTGCGATGACCGCGTCTCCAAATACGAAATTTACAAGACTCTTTAGTTTTAGATCGCACTCTATCGCGTCAGAAACGTAATTCACCAGACCAGGTACGCTTGGCCTTTCCGAGGGAGCGATTTTGCCCACCTCGCTCAGCGGAATCGTCGTCAGTCTAGATATCTTGAGTTTTCTCGCCGCCTCAGTCACCTTTAGAAGTGCTTGAACGTCTTTCACGACGATGGCGTTGAGCCAATCCCTCCCGATAGCTGCTATAGCCCGCGCGTATTCGCTGTCGAATTTGATCAAATTTCGCAAAGGGCCATAATAACCGGCTAGCGCGCTCGACTGACCCAAGCTGTTTAGTTTTGTGATTGCAATTTCGTCCCCTGCGATGTTTTCCATGGCCGATAATTCAGAATCATAGTCGCGAACAGCTTCCTGAGCCTTTTCAAGAATCAATAGAGCTAGGCTGAGCTGATCCTCGACCCGCCTGCCGAGCTTTTCCATTTTCGTTCGCGATTGCCGCAGGCCGTTCAGCTCAGTACGTTGGTATGAGAGAAGATATTCCAGATCTGATATGCTCTTTCTCGCGGAGGAGAGGTGCTCCTCGAAAAACCTGATTTTCTCTTGGACAGACAATTTCCTGTCTTGAGCCGATCGGAGGTCGCTCGTTAGTCGGTTGAATTTATCCTTCGAGACCAAGAGTTTTGCGTCCTGCGAATCCTTGGCTTTTCTCAGTTTACTAAGACGGGATTGTGCGACCGAAATCTCTTTCTCGTAGTCCGACCTTTCTCTATTAATCTCATTTTGTTGTGTTTCTAGCTGACTCTTCAAAGCCTCGACATCGGCAAGCCTATTTTGGAGGAGCTGCACTCGTTGCTCGCCCAATGCGATCTTCTCTTCGTGAGAAGCCATCATGTCGTTTAGCGTTGGAAGGACTTGTCTTATCTTGTCAACCAAATCCACCGCTTCCAATCTTTCCCGTTTCAGGGATTCGATTTGGTTGTTCAATTTGCCGAGTTCTAGCTCGACTCTTGCAGCACCAGCATCCATTGCAGATTTTATCAGTTCACTTCTTTCGCGATCCAGCGACTCGACAGCGGTGATAATTTCTCCGAGGCGAGCTTGATATTGCTGCAGCCTCGCTCCTGATTCCGAAACGAAAATTCTCTTTTGCTCTAACGACCTGCGGACATTTGCAAGCCTAGTAGAGACAGAAGCTGCGCGCAACCAAGCGATTTGTTCTTCAAGCTGCTTCACTCTAAGTTGATCATTTCTTTCCTGTTCAAGCTGTTGGACGCGATCTCTGATCTCGCCGATCTTCGCCATTGCAACCTCGAGTTTCCGGTCCGCTTCGTTCAACTGCTTGAGGGCAAGGTCTTTTTTCTCGTCGAATTGTGCCACTCCAACCATTTGTTCGATTAATTTGCGCTTTTCGTCAGGAACAAGTTCAGAAATACGGGTAATCATGCCCTGGAGAACGATATTCAAGCCTCTGGAGGTTATCAGAGCCATTTCGAGCAGCTCCGAGAGATTATTCCGTTGAACGTGCCTTCCGTTGAGATAGTAAATGCTCTCTCCGCTTATCTTGAGTTCTCTGGAAATAGTGACCGAATCAGAGTCGAGGGGGATCCGTCTATCCGAGTTGTCAAATTGAAGCGTGACCTTAGCGGAAGACGGTTTTTGCTCTTCAACTGAGCCGTCGTAAATCAGACCTCCCAGATTGGGAACTCTGAGTGTCTTCGCGCTGTTCTCGCCCAAGGCGAATAGAATTGCATCGAGCAGATTGCTTTTTCCAGAGCCGTTGGGACCTGTGATTGCGACGAATCCCTTTTCGACTGGTGTCGTCATTAGTTTGGCACCCATCGATTTGAAACCCTTGGTCTCTATTTTCTTTAGATAAACCAAAGGTCTGTTCCAGCTTCCTCCGCGATTGCATTTACAAGCCCATTAATATCTCTCTTGCTATCAATAAAATTGTCGAGAGTCGTTGAGAAATTTGAGCTAGCTAAAATCGACGAGGCCTTAAAGATTGCGTTGGCTACTGTTACAGGAAAGTAGGACCGGCTTGTATTAGTTCCGAGACGAAAATTGAATCCGGCCCGACAAATTTTTGAAAAGAGTTGAGAAAGCGCTTGCTTTCAGGTTTTCTAACGAGACAGTGTACCGCGTTCCCGATCATGTTCTGAGTCGCTCCGATCGCACCCAGCTTCACCGCTCTGTCAGAGAGGAGGAGAAGATCGCGAGACGCGATTCCCGTAGTTTCGGCGAATTTTCGCGAATATTTCAACAATGCCGAAGGTGTAGGCTCATCAAGAACAGCTTCGAGAGTCATTCTGCCGAATTTGTTGATCTTGCGCCTCTTGCTCTCGTTTCCTAGCACGGATGACTTCTCGATAGGTCCGAAACAGCCGCAAACAAGCGTAAAATCTGAAGGCTTGACTGGAATTGCGTCAACAATTCCGAAAGAATAACTGCCGGGTTCCGTGACAAGACCGACAGCGCCTGAACCCGAAGCGAGCGATATTACAGTCCCAAGCCCGGTCATGCTTTCAACTTCGGCGGAGTGAGCAAAGGCCGAGATCTGTGCCAAGCTCAATTTGAGCCTGAATAGGTCGGATAACGCGATTGCCGCGCCGAGGGCGCCGGAACCGCTCGTTCCGAAGCCCGAACCTATGGGAGGCTCTATTTTATGGGAAAGTTTGACGTGACTGAATCCGAATTTCTTCCTCATCAGGTCAACGACTTTCTGAGAGGTCCTCGCGTCAGGAGCGGCACGTTTGTTGATTAAAACCAAATCAGTTGGAGAGTCGCGTCTCGAAGCTCTCGTGATGCTCCCTCGCTTGATAACAAAGCCGCCGCCCCTAGATCCGGTTCTCAGCGTGTCCCTGATTGCAGTACCGTCGGGGTTTCGATCGCAGATCTCGAAAAAGCTTGAGACCGCTGATGGAACGTATACGGCCCTTGAGGATTGCAGACTCGTGGATTTAGACATCGCTTGAGTCTAGGTCTTGGCGGCGGGAATTTTTTCGTCCTTACGCGGAGGGGAAATCTGCGGGATAAAGGCCCCAACAATCAACACGGAGACGGCGGATATGATGAATATAGCAATCCAGAAAAGAGATCCACCGTCCGAACTTACAATGTCCTTGATTCCTGCAACGCCGGATAGTATTGCTACCGCGAGGGCGGCGAGCACCAGCGCTGACACGGCAATTGACCAACCCCAGATTAGTTTCCTGTTTCCTTGGGACAGGTCGGGGTACTCTCTTCCAATCGATAAGCTGCTAGCGTAAGGACGTAACAGTCTCACCATGGGAGGCACCAGTATGATGACAAACGGAAACATCGTGCCGAACCAGAATAATAACAGTCCGATTCCGATTCCTGAAGCCAGATCGATATTCATGCCGTTGAATGAATTAAGACTGGAAGGCGGAAGGAAGAACATTCCCAAAAGCACGACGCCAAAAGCTGCGATCAAATTGCCCACAAAGAGGCCGACGGTGGTACCAAAAACAAAACCCTTCCAGCTCTTCATTTTCTCGTACAGATAACCTAGGAGGAAAAATCCTACAAAGTTTCCAGGCAGTCCCGCTCCGATGGACCATAGAAAATTGCTTTGTCCTGCTGGAACAAGCGAAATCATGTCGCCTACGAAAGAGCCAATGCCGGCGCCCACTGCCGCGGGCAGAGGTCCTACAGTAATTGCGAAAAAGGCCGGAATAACGACGCCGGGCCTGAATTCGCCAACGCCCCAAGGGGTGCGAATGAAAGCCGTGGCCGCGTTTACTATGGCATAAAGAGCAGCGCAGATAGCTGCAGAGGCAATCAGCTTCGCTCTACTGTTTGTTGAATTTCTGAGCATCTCTGAGCACAGAAGCTAATGCTATATATTAAGAGCATGTCTAAAATATCTGGAGATATCTAGATATGGAAATCCGAAGATTGCAGCAGATGGGAGGCGCGACTCTGCTCGTGTCAATTCCCAAAGAGTGGGCCAGAAATACTTTGCTCCATAAAGGCTCGGTCGTTTCCATAGAAGAATCAAGCGACGGCGGTCTGCTCATCTATCCGGTTCAGGAATCCAACAAGGAGAAGCCAGACAAGGAAGTCGAGATTACAAACCCATCAAAGTTCGGAAACGAGAAAATTCCAACAGAGATTACAGCAGCATACCTCTTAGGTTACGATCTCATAAAAATCAAGGGCGAGCGTCGAATTTCAGCCAAGGAAAGGGAGAACATCGTCGTCGCCATCAAGCGGCTGATCGGCTTGGAGATAGTCGAGGAAGACGCGAAAAGCATTACGAGCCAGTTTTTGGTCGACAACGCCGCAGTCGAACCAAGCAAGATCTTCAAGCGGATAAGTTCCATAGTTAGGGCGATGGTTTCCGATTCACTGAAACAGCTGACTTCTGGAGAGTCGGCGCAGTTTCACTCCGTTGCACAGAGAGACGACGAGGTCGACAGGCTCCATTTCCTTTTGGTTCGATTAATAAGAAGCTCGGTGCGCGACAGGAGAGCTGCTGGAAAGTTCGGCTTGACGGCGATAGACTGTCTTGACTACCGCGTGGCGGCAAACTCTCTCGAAACCGCGGGCGACTACGCTGTCGAGCTTTCAAGCTCCGTATCGAAGCTCAAATCGACTACCTCCGATCTTAGGTATCAAATTGTTGAGATTACCGATATGTTGGACGCGATCCAAAACAACGCGGCAAGAAGCTTCCTAGACAAGGATTTCACTATAGCCCAGACCGTTCTCAGGGATTACGAGAGACTCGAAAACGTTCTAAAGAGCCTCCGCTCCTCGAACGAGTCGTCAAACGAGGTGCTCCACCTCGCGGAGACGATAGAAAAGATAGCGCGATGCGAGCACGACGTTACGGACCTTGTTACGCCGATGCGACCCGCGTGAGCTGTACCTTACACTTCGCGAAAAACCCCGAGATCTGAATTCAATCTGAAGACTAAAACACTTGATGAGATACGATATTCAGTTCTCTTTCGTTGTCGGGTCAAAACTGGGAGCGTTTCACTTCGGGTGGAAGAACCTTTCTCGTATCATGGGAGCATCGAAGGCATGACACCAGCTCAAAGAGCAGGAATCTCTGCAAAGAAGACAAGTTGGATCAGCTTCAAATGGAAACTTTTTCCAAGGACTAGTCGACTCGATTATTAACCTGAGTTTCTCGCCGTTGGCTTCGAAGCTGATCGCATGGCGTTGCCGATTGACCAAAGAATTATCTTAATTGTCGGCCTTACTGTAATCGTGATCGTTGTGGTAGTCTTAGTACGCGTCTTGACGGGCAGACCCGCTTCCAACATCTGATTGTTTCACCCGAAGTGAAACGGGCTAATTTTCACCTGTTGATGATAACAGAATCATTCTTTGTTAAAATTAACCAGTTAACTGGTTAATTTTAACACTGCTTTTATCTTCGCAGCCGCCTATTCTGCCCTAATGACCCGAACATTCTCCTGTACCTCAAGACCTGGATTCGGGTCAATGGGCCTGAATTTCCGATCATGCAATATTTGTATGAAATCAATTGTTTCAATGGGAATAGTCAATGAAATCATAGGGGTACCCCCCAGGGG
>JASHPO010000033.1 GCA_030038075.1 Nitrososphaerales archaeon
GACGTCAACCTGACAAACCAGAGCTGGTGGATGAAAATCATCGACTCTGAGCACTACCAGATGACCGCAGCAAGCGTTTCACCAAACTCACTCGCAATCACTGTTGACAACACCGGAAACGTCTCCATAGTCTTTCGGTTCGCGGCCGTAACGGCAACGACCTCGGCTAACGGCGGCGACGTAGGAAGGGCCTCGATCTCCGAGTACTTCGTCGTCGAGCCAAACGCCACGCTGGTACCAATAACAGCTAAGACAAAGATACAGATGGCCTGGGTTCTTGCGGCAGGCGGCTACCTAGTTCCTCCGGGAAGCACGGTGACCTTCACCTACAGCGGTCCTGTGGTTACTGGTTCAGTAGCAATCCAGAGCTTGACAATAACCAAGGGCCACACTTCGACCACGCAGATCACACAGAATACGCCCCAGCCGGTAGTCTCTGGACAAAGCTACGTGATTACGATCCGCGGTAACGGTTCACCGGCACAAACTGAAGTAGTCGCAACTTAGGCAAAAAACTGGGATTTTTGGAGGCTAGTACCTCCAAATCCCTTCCTTATCTTTTTCGCTAATTTCAATTCTGTTAACTTCCTTGCACGACGAAGAATTGAAGTCTCTGAACTCAAAAATGCGCGTGGCTAAATTGGTTTAGGTTTCAAAAGCGTTTTCTGCTCAGTTTTGTACTCTCTTAGCAACCCTTAGTCTTCTGCAACTGCTTTGAGCGACAGATGAAGGATACCATGATCACGAGTTTTGTCGAGCTTCTCGAGAGTATGGAATTAATAACTCTGGAAGAATGAGAACAGAAGATCAAGAAAAACTTGAAAGGTTGGTAGTATGCGCTTTCGCGCATTCAACAAAATGCAAGAGCCTAATGTAACTTTACGTACATTCGAAAGAATCAAAAGAGCGAGAGAACTCGACGGTCGGAAAGTAGAAATTCATTCTTATCCAAACGAAGCTTCAATCATAATCACGTTTAACTGACAGCTCGAGATCAACTATCGGATAGTCCTTGTCTATGAAGGAGTCGATAAGGGGCTTCTCAAAGTATTGTACGAGGTTTCTGACAGGAGAAGCTTCTATGGAAAGACCATAAGAGGAACAGATAGATTGGCTTGCCGGATTTCTGAAATTACAGAAATCGAGATCATGAGTAACTTTCAATCGCATTATAAGCGGAATATTCCTTCAAGTTCCGTGCAAAAGAGTTAACAGAATCGCCAATTTCACCGACTTTCCCTGACTCTTTTCAAAACTCTCAGCGCAGTCAAAGTAATCCACTTGCTCGGCTTTTCAGCCCTTTCGAGAGCGAACTTGTGAGGATGTCTTCTTAATCGGTACCCAGCTCCGGCACCGAGATCAGGATGTATCTTGTCCAGTGCCCAAGAACCGTCTTCCAAGCGTTTGTCTTTCAAAATCTGTAGCGCTTTAGTTAATCGCTTGTCGCCGGCGTATCCGAGCGAGGTTATCACATCCAGTCCGACTAGGATGTCGTAATAATAATGGACGGGATAATGAAACCGAAACCATGGTAGGTAGCGCTTTCCCTGCTTGAATAGTTCCCGCTCAAGGTAAAACTCTGCGCCTCTTTCCACGGAATTTTTTATTTTCCTAGTCCACTTGCGTCTGGGGAGAACTGCGTACGCCGAGAGTCCTTCCCATGCATCGAGGGTGCCTCTTCCAAATTGAGGGAAGCAGTTCCAGCCGCCGTCGCGCATCTGATGAGTCACGAGCCAGTCGTAACCCGAACGGACGCGCGGATCGTCGCCGTAGCCGCAGAGAAACAGAGTCCTCGTGAGATTTCCCGTGATACAAAGTTCGCTCTTTTTGCTTTCGACATCGTCAAATCCGCCATCGAGGCGAGCATAATTTTCCAGAAACAGTTCGCAGGATTCCCTGACTCGTTTATCCTTCTTAGTTAAACCCAGATCTGCAAGTACGATCAGCTTCCATATCGTGGCAGAATATTTTGGTCTGTAGAGATCTCTGGGCGAATCCCAGTATCCGCTGGGTTTTTGCTGGGAAAGAATTTCACGGGCCCATCCGCGCTTTGGAATATTGGAATACGCTTCGCGCACTTCGGGATCATTTACCGGACGATCCAGGAGGTCGACGAGCGTCCGATAGCTGACTGCAGGCTGGCTGGGCTCAAGGAGCCAGTCCAGAACTCCTTGCTCCGTCAAGCTATGATTCTGTTTCGTCCTCTGGTTTCCCGTTCTCGCTTTCAGCGCTCACGGTCAATTCAACTTTGCGTTCCCCGAGTAACGCAAAAACTCTATCCCAGTACTCCTTCGGCGTGTCCTTGTCGAGCCTTATGTTGACCGTTGCCTGAATCAAAGGTTCTTCGAACGTAACGTGACGCCTCTGTGGGGGCTTTGCCACTGGTGCACGTGGAGCTCTCTGAACAACCGTCTGCGACGAGCCGTTTTGGGCGGTAGTGCCGTTTGATTTCTCTGATAGAAAGCCCGAGAGTTCGGGGGATACTGGAATCGCCCCCTTTTCGGTCAGATAAAGGAAAAATTTCGACGCGTTTAGTGCCTTGTCTCTAGTGTAAGCGTACTTTCTGATGAAAAAGTTGACAAGGTCATCCGGCACGGCCTTGTCTATCTTGACCTCGCTGAAAAGGTCCTGATATGATCTTCTCGCGATTTGCTGGAATCCTTTCTTTTGCTCTTCTCCTACCATGTTTAATGTAGCGAGCAACAACGTGGGCTTGCCCTGTTCGTCGATTACATGAAGAAACTTTAGCTGGGAGAGGAGTTTGCCTTCGTTGCTCGGCGCTATCTGGCTCAAGAAAGTAGCGTCTATCGCCGAAGGGTTCTGCCTCTGGATTACCGCGAGGAACCTTTCAAACCAAAACCTCGAGGTTGCTCTTGCCGGAGGATTTCTCTTTCCCTGTGAAGATTTTGATTTCTCGTCCAAGAAAGTTGGATCTTGCAATTCTTCCATCTGGGTGAAGCTCATGATGGCGAGCCTCTCGAAAAAGTCTTGCTTGCTTCACGGACAGGATTCGAGATAAATTCCCTCTCTTTACTATGGGCGGGCATGGGCGTTACAGCAACATTACAGAACTTTTATACCTTTCCGCTGGGGGTTCTGTTTTTGTCTCAAGACTCTCCGATTTCTTCGTGTCTATTTTCGGTTGTAATCTGAACCTTTGGGTTTCTCACAGAAAAGAAAGTAACTGCCAAGCCCAATAGAGAGACGGCCAGCCCGACAATATCGAGATAATAATACGATGGGGATGGAGCACAATGACAAGTGTTCGGTTGCCCATAGATTTGAGCAGGGCACATGCATTGAAATCCGATGAAGAAAGTGTCTACAAATACAAGTGCGATTCCCGAGACGACCAAAATATTTCCGGTATGAATCCTGCTTGATTCGCAAAATGCTCTAGCGTCTGTTGGTTTTTAAGGCTCGCGTTCACAATAAGAGTTTTCCACTTTCCGAGTGCAATCAGAAAATGACACCTTGCGTAAGATTTTAGTTATGGTCAGAAATCATTAGGAGAACATGCCTAAAGTAATGATAAAGTCGACAGAGAACGGTCCTAACTTGGTGATGGTGGATGGAGTTGTTTCTACCGCGATGTGCAGGTGCGGCCAGTCTAGCAACAAGCCCTTTTGCGACGGCACTCACAGAAAAGTCCACTTCGAAGCTAAAGCAGCCGAAATCAAAGTCATAGAGTAATCACTTTTCTTGAATGAGGGTCTGCCTCAATTATAGGAGGGCAAGACCTATAATTCGAGAAAAGTTGTCACAATAAAAAGGTAACTTTCTCTTGGTCTCCGAGGTTGTGATCATCCTAGCGCCGATTACGATTGTCGTGATCTTGGCCGCCGTTTACCTTGCATTTCCCAAGTTTGGGCCCCACTACACTTCGAGGTTGACCTGCCCAAAGTGCGGCAAGACATTCGACTACCAGTGGCTGCCCGGCGGTTCATTTTCTGCTGTAAGACTCGGAACCAAGAGGTACATGAAGTGCCCGCTCTGCGGAAAATGGTCGACGTTTGACATTGTTTCAACAATAGTGCCCCGTGAAAAGAAAGGAGAGACCGATCCGGCTGAAGATACCCCGCCTCCCTGACACTAGCAATCGGAAAACAAATACGTCTCAAGTTGAAAGCTTTCCCAGACTTGAGCCAAGTTTTTCCCGAACCTACTGTCGGCGCGCTAGTCCAGCGGGAAGACGGGAAGGTTCTACTGTGCGACTCGCACAAGTGGCCAGGTCTCTACACCGTTCCGGGTGGTCATGTGGAATTGGGGGAGAGATGCGAAGACGCTCTCGTGAGGGAAATCAAGGAAGAGGTAGGCCTGGACATTAAGGTCCTAGATCTCGTTTCGATACAGCAGGTGATTTATCCGAAAGAGTTCTGGAAGAAGGCTCACTTTATCTTCTTCGATTATCTCTGTAGCGTTGAAGGAAACCAGCAGGTAAAGGTTGACGCTGACGAAATCCAAGGAACGGTCTGGACCACCCCTAAAGACGCGCTCGATCTCAACATTGACAGGTACCTGAGGCACTTTATCATGCGACTTCTCGACAAATCTCTCCCGTTCAGCGTCACATGGAAGTGAAAGGCCTTTTGCCGAAATTCATCTACACCGGAATCCTCGTCTCGAATTTGGAAAAATCGATCAGGTTCTACACCAAGGAGCTTGGAATGAAGCTCCTGTTCAAGACAAAGATCAAGGAGACCGGAGGCAAAGTCGCGTGGCTCAAGTCTCCAGGGTCAAGACAAATTCTGGAATTGAACTGGTATCCGAAAAACTACAGATTCGGCGGGCGATCCGGGCTCGACCATCTCTGTTTCCAAGTTGATGACGCCTACAAGTTCTTCGAGAAACTTTCAAAGAAAAACAGGGCTCCGATCAAGCCTTTCGTCGAAGGAAGATGGGTTCTCGGCTACGTTGAAGACCCAGACGGAAACTGGATCGAGATCGGTCAAAGAAAGAAGCGATAACCTTGGAAGACGAAGAATTACTTTCGCTCGACGATCCGCGCTTCAAGGCCGCCGTGGTTCAACTAATCCTGTCAAAGGACACGGAGAAGGCAGTCGAGCTTGTCAGTAAGAGATTCAAAGTGAGACCTCCCAGATTGGGAATCGGGCCTACCAAGGGGAAGAAGATCGCCCTCGCAGTTTACTCTGTCAATGCAAACTCCATCCTCTTCAGCGACCAGGAATATTTTTTCGATCCTTTCGTGGTGTTGCATGAAATGTATCACTGCATAAGATCGAAATCCGGTTCGCACAAGGGCACGGAGAAAAATGCGGACAAGTTCGCTCTGGACTACATTGATGAGTACAGGAGACTGTTTTCCCGGGCGTTCAGCTTCCAGATGTCGAAGGTGGATTAAGAATGAATGTATTTGCTATAGTCGCTGTGATTGCGGTAAGCGTTTTCGTCGTTGCCGAAGTTCTCATCGCATACCAGAAGTACCAGATGAAAAGGCAGTTCTTAGACGAGCTCGACAAAAAGTCCAACTAATGTCCAGTGTCATTCTTGATTCGCCATATTGAGTGCTGAAGCTCAACTGAGGTAAGATCCTTGTATTCATCCTTTATCGCACCTCTGACAGGGCCCCAGTCAGCCGATGTAATGCTTTTTCGAGTGAATTCTTCCATCAGGTCATTGAGCGTTTTCTCGACCGAGTCATTAGTATAACCGTATTTTTCATCGCTTTTTTTCCTGAAACGCTTCGCTGGCTCGGGTCAACTTCGATCTTTATGGTTTCGGTCATGAGTCTAGAAGCTGCGAACGGCTGGTAATCACTATTTCGGTGATGCAAAAACCGATTAGTTAGTCTCGAATATTATCGTGCAATGCTGCTCAAAGCCTGCCTGAATGGCCGCAGAACAAAGTTAGAGCATCCTAACGTTCCGACCACGGCGGGCGAGCTTGCAAGGGACGCGAAGCGATGTTTCGAAGCGGGCGCGGCGGCGATCCACTTTCATCCGAGAAACGCCGAAGGCAAGGAGACGCTCGAGCCGCGTTACGTTCTGCAGTCGGTTGAAGCGATCCGGACGGCATGTCCGAATGTTGCCATAGGAGTAACGACAGGGGATTGGATCGACAGAAGCGAGGAAGAAAGGCTGGACTACATCAAGAGATGGGAATATCCAAAAGCCCGATCTTGCTTCTATAAATTTCTCGGAGGCTCAAGCTCCGAAGGTCTGTGAAATGCTGGATACGAAAGGCATAGGCATCGAGGCAGGACTGGCCTCCATTGAAGATGCGAAGAAGTTTGTCGAGAGCGAATTTCCAAATAGAGTTATTCGAGTACTCGTAGAAATCGACAGGACGTCCGACGAGAAGCTAGCCGTGAAAACCTGCTCTAACATCTTAGCGCTAGTCGAAGACGTTACTTCTGCCTCGATACTCTGTCATGGATTCGAGAAAAGCGCTTGGGTTATTTTGCGATGGGCTGCAAGTCGAAGGTTTGACCTTAGGATCGGTCTCGAAGATACTCTCCGGTTACCCAATGATGAGATCGCACAAGACAATTCCGCATTAGTGAGAGAAGCGAGGAAAGTTATGAAAGCTCAAAGAGTCGGCGCGAAATCAGATCGTTAAATAAGAATTCAGCGTCGCGCGGATGCCAAGATTCAGAGTTCCCCGATGGAGAGAATTTCTATGGCGACTATGCCGGAGCGATCACGGTGCACGATCACCAGGCCATCTTCGGTCGGTTCGCCTTCGGTATGCTCCGCTTCCTTAAATCGGATGTAAAGGTCGCCTTCCTTGTTGTCATAATCTGCCATGACAACTCTCGACGGAAGTGACAGCTGGTACTTTCGCTTTACTCTCTTTAGTATCCCTCTAAGATCCAAGTCTGAGAGAGTGACAGCTTTTTGAATCTTCGATACCTCCTATTTTCCTGTCAGAATTCATAAAGTAGGCAGTGACTAAATATGTTTTCGAACCACTTTTCCGAGCGACGAGCACGAGAAAATCGCTTAGAGTTCTCAAGACTTTTGATGAAATGCAAGCCGCTACGGGCGTCCATGAAGACTTCGGCTGGAGAGGCTGCGGTCGATAATATATCTTGCATCTTGCTTTGTAATTCGGAATGCCTATCGATGACATGTAGCCATCGCGTTTTTAGTAACGATAAAATTGGCTCCATCGTATGCCAAAGTTGCCGCTTCTAGATCGCTTTCGTCAGCCAAAATTTGAAATCATTCGGACGCTTGAAGAATCAAGTCCATTTAGAAAAATCCTTACCAGTTCTTCTCGGATTCGCGTATCTTCAATTCAGTTTCCTCAGTAATGCGAATCTCGCCCTTCGGTTTCGTCGAGATTACCTCATAGTTGACGTCCAAACCCCGCTCTGGATCGAGGTCGTAAACCGCCTTGAATCCAACCTTTCCGATGTGCCCCATAGAGACCACCCTTCCCAAAAGCGCTTCGTATTTGACACGCCTTGTAATGGAAGCAAGGTATTGCTCCTTCCTCTTCTCCCAGCTTTTTTTGGTCTCCATTCTCTTCTGGAAACTCTCCTCACTTTCTCCCTGCTTTTTCTTTGCCCACTGGGGCTCGTCCCATTCAAACCTGTACGTCATGTCCAGAAGCTCCCAGTTCAATTTGCTCAGCTCAATAGTAACCTCTGCCGCATCTGAGACTGGCATGGGAGAAACGGTTCCTACGAGGTTTTTGTGAACTATTTAGTTTTTTAGTGGCCGAGTAGGGAAATTTGGTCTAGAGGTATCGCAAAAGACCGGAAACTCTTCGCGGAAGAATGTGACGAACAAGCGCGCGATCCTCCTCCGTCAAAACATGCAGAGCTCGGAGGCAAACTGCAAAGATTACCGTTGCGGCAAGCGAGTATGGGATTATCATTATGAAAGTTTTGGGCAGAAAGAAGGAAACACCCCAAATCACAAAGAACGGAATTAACGAGCATACAAGAGCCCGCAGATAAAAAGACTTTGGATCGAATTTCGAGACGAACCTCCTTGCTGCATAAATCGAAATCGCCATGCCGAATATTTCCGTCGTAGCCCTTGCAGTTGCTGCACCCATGAGTCCAACATGCGGAACGAGTTGTATCGATAGCGCCAGATCTACGACAGTCGTAAGCGCGTTGATGACTAGTATTTGTCTAGTGTTACCTGTCGCCTGAAGAAGCGAGATTATCACTGTCTGGACTGCGAGAAAGACGTAGAAAAGAGAGATTATTTGCAGTGGTCCCGATCCAGCTAGGTATGCTCCTCCGCCAGAAAACAGGATCAGGAGCTGACGCGGGATTAGCGCGACAAATACGGATGCCGGCAATATTACGAGCATCGCAAACCTCATGGCTAGCCTGAATCCATTCGCAAGGTCTGCCTGACCTTGGGCACTGGATATCTCGGGTAAAAAGGCGGTGACAAGCGGAGTTACAAGCACGTAGGTCAAGACAGTTGATATCGTGACAGCTGTATTGTACACCCCTAGCGGGCCCGAATGCAGGTAGCCGCCGACGACTATCAGGTCCGCGCTGGAAGTTGCAACGGTCAAAAGTCCCGCAATTCCCAGAGGGAAAGAGTATCTCATTATCTGGGAATATCCTAGAGTGTAAGTGACTTTCTCAGAATGGTTTGCGAAATAGCGTACGACGATCGATCCTATCCACGCGCAAATTATTAGTGAGTAAATTACCCAACCAATGATCGAAACAGAAACGTTTCGCCAAACGACCAAGGCAGCAGAGGTGACTACGACCATCACAAATCTTGAGACGAGAAGTATCTTTGCGAGCGAAGCGTATTTCTTCAGTCCCTGAAGGACGCCCTGCAAAACCAGAGAGATGGAAGTGCTGAAACTCCAAAACCCACCGAGTGCAAACGCATATGTCCATTCAGAACTGCGGGTAAAGTAAATCGAGAGCGGCAGCGATAAAACCTCGAATGCGACCGTCACGCCCGATGTAATGAGTAGAGACAAAACGAGTATTCTTCTCGTCTCGATCCACACTTCCGACTGCCCTTTCTTTCCGGCGAGCGAAAGATACCTTGCCGCAGCATACTGCAAGCCCAACGTCGAGACAACACTCGCAAAATTTACCGCGATTGAAACTGCGCTGTAAACCCCGTACTCTATGTTCGGAAGCAGTCTCAACAGCACGGCGAGAAATGCGAACGCAAGTGCGCTCGTTCCGACGTTTTGCGCAGTCAGGGAGGTTATTCCGCGAACAATGTTTCCGCCGCGCTCTGTGGACGCTTTAGGCGGGCTCGCGCCCAGCTCTTCGGTCATCGTACGATTTCAGTCCGTTACGGCAAGAACTGGATGATTCTCATATACTTGCCCCCATGATCGCGAAGAGGAAGAAAGACAAGGTTGCAGTGACGAAGAGAATCAGCGATCCACTCCGCGCCAGTGGGATGCGGCTTGTGATGCGATCTCCCGCGAGCAAACACCCAACGGAGACAAGGGCGCCGATCGTGGTTGTAACGGTGTAAATGTCGATTCCGTGCCTCGCATTCTCAATCGCGGGAAGTAGATCGAGCTTCGCGCTCCCAAAGAGCATGTAACCGGAGCCCTGCGTGAAAGAGAGAATGAGAAAGGCGGTCAGAGTCCCGAATACCAGCATGTAGGGGCCAAGTGCGAATTTGCCCGAAACGATAGCGTAGATGATGCAGAGCGGGACAATGAACAGCCACCACTGCGGCTCCTGCCCCGCGAAGAGAAGGAAAATCACAAAGCATACGAAAGTGAACGCGATCATGTCCTGGATCTCGTACTTCCTTCTAGCTACGAAAACGGCCCCCGCAAGAAGCAGGAACAGTATCAGGGGATGGTAAGCTGCAAGACTAGGAAAGTTGGAAAATATCGTGTATGGCGTATGCGGGTTCCCGAACAGTAATGCTGTCGAAGCACCGACTGACCCTGAAAATAGAAGATAGATGAGGTGCCACTCCGGCGGGTAAACGAAAAGAAGTACAATAGGACTCGCAACGATTAATGTACCGATTATTTTTGCCCGCCTCGTGACCAAGCTCTTCGCCAGAAGCAACGCCAGTGGAATCAGCCCGACTACCTCCACCAGTGCGGAGAGTATGAACGCGAGCGAAGCCTTGAACTCGTGTATGACTCCGTTACGGCCGAGCATGAAGCGAAATCCAAGAACGACCAAAGCAATTGTCGCAGCTTCATACTGGCCCCAAACTGAGGAGATGTATATCGAGAGGGGGTTCAGGAAATAGAAAAATGCCAGGATTCTTCCTCGCGTACTGCTGTCAAAACTAAGTATGAGATAGCAGACTGCGAGGTCGGCCGTAATCGGAAATACCTTGAGAAAGATTGTCTCAAAGAAACCGATCTGGTGATTTAGGATGAAGAAATCGTGGAAGCCGAGCTTCAAGAAAAGTGCGTAGAAGGAGTACGGAATCCAGTAGAGAAAGTAAGTGAGCGGCAACGTCGGGCCATAAGATGTGCTGGGCGTCGCGTAGTCAAACCATCCCCTTGCGGATGTCGCATAAACCATCAAGTCGGAGGGCTGGTACGCTACGGGGGCGAGTGCAAATCTGCAGCCAAGCCCTATCGCCAGCGCCGCGCCAACGTGCCATCCCTTGATTTCGTTGCCGCTCCTGTAGATCCTGTAGAGCTGCACCGCCGTGCAGAACGGTATCACGAACAGGAATAGCATGAGGTAGACATACCACCAAGAGCTTCCGATGGTATTCGATAGAACCTGATCCTGCGTCTGCGCCGGCAGGCTGACAAACGAAACGCCTTGGAGCTTCACGCTGTTTATCACACCACTTAGGGCAACCACGACGAGCGAATAATTTCCAGATGGCGGGAGCGAGTCGGGGAGGATTGTATTGGTGCCTGAAGGATACAGCGAGTACTGGTACGAGGCGGTGTCCGGACTGTAGTGAAAGACAGTGCTAGCGATTGTCGAACTACCGTTGAATTGATAGATTACGTAAGTCGCCCCGGGCGAGGCCGAAACCTGGAGGCCCAGGTCGATCTTGTTCAGTATCCAGGACGCGTTGTTCACTGGAAGATTATCGAATGTGAAATACACCGAATGGTAAGAGCCCACTGTTGGCGAAGTCACGATCTGGTAGCTCAGGAATTCTATTTTCTGGATGACGACCGAGAACGGCGTAGGCGAAGTGGACGGACCTCTTTCGACGTAGATCTGCATTTCTGTAATGTTTTTCGCCGCAGTACCTGTGTTCAGCTCAGAAAGAAGCTGTTCGTTGAGCTGAATATTCTCCAATTGTCCTGTCCCTTTTCTGTGGTCGAGCACGTCGGCATTCGTCCAGAGGGGAATGGTCTTGTTATCGACGCTCGAAAAGAACCTAATGCCGTACCCGACGCCCTGAGTGACCTCGATCTGGACATACAAGATTGGATACTCGGTCAAGTTGATCGACAGATCTTGCGTCATCACGAGGCTGGTCGGACTGGAATCAGGCTTGAGAGTCCCAGTCAGCGTCGTGATGCTCTGGGAGGATAGCTGCGCACTCGCCGTCGGTGAGGAACCCAACGACCAGTTCGTTTGAGCCGCAACTGCCATGACAGAGGCGTGAGATGAAGACTCTGCATAAGTTGTTCCGAGATACTGCTGCCCATTTACTATCTGGATATTCTCACGCGGAACAGTGCCCGGCAAGGCGAGGGTCAGGATAATTCCCAGTAGCACAAAACAAACGGCGATCAATTTCCAGCGAGCGGCGATGCGCTGAACGATGTTTTTGATCAAGTTCAGTTCCAATTTTCGAGCTGCTCCCATAGATTCATTGATTGTTCTTTAGAGCACAACCCCTTGATCGAGTCATACGCTTTTTGGCCCATCGCGTTCGCCCGCTCGGGCGCATCGCCGAGAAACTTTGCACGCTTTTGCATCAGCGGAACATCCATAGGATCGCACAAGTACGAGCTCTCTTCATCCTCGAGGAGTTCCTTGACCCCGCTTCGCGTCGTAAGGATCGTAGGTTTGAGATGCAACGCGGCCTCCGCCGGGATGAAACCAAATCCCTCGAAAAGCGACGGATGGATGAGAAATGAAGCTCTCGAGTACAGGCTGTGCATGATGGCGTCGTTCGCCCCGAAAAAAACATGGAGATCTACGCCCAGTTGTCTCGCCAGATGCTCGTACTGTTTTTTCAATAGACCTGATCCAACTATCGCAAGCGCGTAGTCCTCCTTGATCGAGTTCATCGCTCTAATTCCAGCTTCGAAATTTTTGTAGGGAACGAAAGCTCCTACCATCATCGCATAGGGGCGGTCAATGTCAATGGGAACGTTGTTGGCAGAGAGTAACCTTGTTTCTATTGGAGGATAAACAATTACAGAATCTCGCCCGTAGACGTTTCTTATGTACCTGGCCTGGTACGCGCTGTTACAAATTATCTTACCGTACCTCGCGACCGTCTGGTAGTCAAGAACGCGCAACACCCTCTTCGAAATCGGGAAAAGAGCGAGCCCAATAGTCCCCAAACCGTTGCCGTAAAACGACTTTGTAGTCGATTCAAACGTGGTACTGACGTTCCTGTAATCCTTCCCGTGCAGGAGCTCGGAGTACGCGGGCTCGAATATACTCCCCGAGTACCAGGCCGTTTTGCGAGAAAGGCGCCTCGCGATGCGGTATGCGAGTATCGGTTCGATGTGGTGGTGGATTAAAATTCGGTCGTACCCTTCAAGATCATCTACAAGTGTTACTGACTCGGGTTCGGCTATCCCCTTCGGAAGTGGTTTCATCGAAATTTTTCCAAGCTCCTGTCTTGCCCAGAGATGCTTTTCCGCAAAATCAGCAAACAGGTCCACGTCCTTTCCGTCTCCTCTGAAATGATTGTAGTGGATCAGAGCCGCTCGTTCGGCTCCGCCGAAGCGGCCGAAGGATTGTATCAACATAGCGAGCCTGATGGTTGTCTCGCCTCAGAGTCAAATGCGAGGAAGTTCGTCAGAAGAAATTTAGAGCACTAGCTCGGAGAGCTCGATTCTGCAGGTCGGCGAACTGGACTCGGACGGCAAGGTTTGCCTTTGAGATCAAAATTCTATTTTTCATTCTACCCTGAGTTCAGGCTTGTTCGCTCAATATGAACGGCGTGTCACGGAGGTTTCCAAAAACGGAGAAAACAATTCAGTTGCGAGTATCTCGCCTCGTTATATCAAAGGCCGATGCCTCGATCTGGATTTTTCGTTTTTGGCGAAGTTCCCATGCAATAACGATTGTATTTGTTGCCGTTCTAGAAGGCTGCCCAGAAGTTTTTTCTGAAAAACTTTCTACGACTCTTAATTATCTGCAACCATATCTGAGCTGCGGGTTCGAAATGCACAAAACAAAATCCTTCCGCGCAGACCCATTGATCATTCTAGCTTGGGGCATGATTTTGCTCGCGTCAATCGAGCGTGCCTTGACCAAGAAATCCTAGCGCCGTCATTTGACCTATCGCAGCCTATCATTCTCCGATAGACACTCAGAATCCTTCTTCGATAAATACGCGAGAGCGCAATCGAGATATTCCGGAAGCGATAATTTTCTTTGGAGCAGTCTGAAAAATCGGAAGATAATCGTTCTAGCAAGGAACAGTCTGTCCCCGTACTCATTAGCGGAGAGCTCTATCGTGACCTTCAGGGTGAATTTGCAGACACTGGTTTTGCCTCCATTGAGGAGTACGTGAACTATCTACTGCGAGTGGCGATGGGCAAGAAGATAGCGGTCGCAAACGAGGAAGAATTTAGTGGTCTCTCGGACGACGAGAACGAGATCGTTTCCGACAGACTCAAGGCACTCGGATACCTTTAATCAACGCCGCTTCGCTAAAACTGCAGATTCCTCCCGTGATACAACAAGCGGTTTCCCGTCCAGGCCGTTCGGAGGCGGGATTCCGAGCAACTTGAGAGCCGTCGGGACAACATCGTGAACCCTAGCGGATGTGATGTCCAGTTCGCTGGCGCCGTAGACAGAGATCAAACCCTCCAGTTGATGAACCCCTTTCTTTGTCAGCAGCGGCATGCCGGTTATCTTTTTGTTGTTCCATCTCAGCGTATCGATGGATATTCCATCGACCGCTTCTACCAATATTTGTCCGGGAGCTTCAGGGATGTGATGACCGGAGTAAATGTCTGCCGTCTTGAAAATTCTCTTGAGGAGACCACTCTCCTTCAGTTCACCCAGTTCTTCGATGAGTAAATCCTCTTTGACGCTGTTCTCTGAAATCCTGAGCCAAGCGACAGGCTCGTTAATGCTGAAGGCACTTACATTCGATTTGCCCAGTTTCGAGGACTGATCCACCATCATGCCTGCGCGTAATGTTTGCCTCGCTCTGTTCAAAAGCCACGGGAAGTGTTTTGCCGTGAAAGCCAGAAACCTACTTGCAAGTCCAGGCTGGCTGAGTGAGTCCCAGCCGACACCGAGTGCGAGCATTAGCTTTACCAAGCTTGGTTCTCGAAGTTTGGTATACCCCTTAGCGCGTAGCCATTCGTTCAAGAAAAGTACACTGTCCACTTTGCGGAAGCCGTGGTCTGAGACTATCATCATGGAATCCTTTCCCTTCCTCACGCGTTGAAGGAAAAACCCTACCAAATTGTCGAGTTCCGTGTACATCTCGTCAACGATGTCGTCTGATCCATAGTCTACGTGGAGCAGGTCATCGGGCAGTCCCTCGACCAAAATCACGGCATCCCAAGAATCTGTATCGATTAAGGAAGTTGTCGTCTGTATTCTCTTTTGAAGATCTTCAAGTATCTTTGAAGACGTTATTTTCGATTCGTCCGCTACGAGTCTAACCGTCTTTTCCTCCATCGAATAGTGATCGTACTGGAAGGCTGAAAGATCGAACCTTCCGGCTAATTCTCTCGGATAGCAGGAAGCTTCAGGAACAAACCTCCCACTAATGAAAACTCCGTTTATCCTCGGCGCGGGGTACATGAAAGGCACGCCCACTGCAAGTGTCTTTTTGTTAGCCCAGGTCAGATAGTCCCACAGAAACGCCGCTTCTGAAGAGTTCATGTTGGACGGCGACACTCCTTCCCTTGAAACCGAGAACATGTCGAAGATGCCGTGCTTACCGGGATTTACGCCAGAAAAAATTGTGGTCCAGGCCGGTGCGGTCACGTAAGGATATACCGAAATCAGTTTTCCGACTGAACCTTCACTTAACAGTCGTTCAAAGTTAGGAAGGCGTTTTCTCCTGTGCGTCTCGTCGATTGTATTTAGCGAGGCTCCGTCGAGGCCCAGGAGGTAAAGAGTCATCTAGTGTCCTCGTTATTTCGAGTGTTGCGGGTTTCCCAGAATTACATTGAGGCATCGAGCAGAATTGTGATTCTGTACCACGAGTCGATCAAATTTCCACGAATCATCATAGGAGACCTGAGACTCGATTGTTTAATTTAGCAATTCTTTAACTCGGATTTCAGGCAAGTGGTTACTGTCTCAAAAAAATCGAAGATTCCTGTCTCTGTCCATCATGATGAATGATTTTCAAATACCGCTTGAAGAGGCCGAAAGCGACGAGTCTTCATCAAATGGTACTAGGGTCGTTGATTTTGTGCAAATTGTTCTTAAAGGAACCTTAAGGGAAAAACACGCGTTTTTCCAAAAAAATCTGAAAAGTTCAATGAATCATTAAACTTCGATCGTCATAAATAGACGATGACGACGGCAAGATGACCTCACGAACAAAAGATCGCCAGAGAGGAATAATTTCGTCCCTAATCGAAAACGCGAAGCTAGGACTCTGAAGAACCAGTTCAAGTTATACAGTAGATTTACAGCAATTCTTATACAAATGCAAAGCGAATTTGACTTGATTTGTCTTCTCTTTCTTGGCTCACGCCGAGAACCTTTGGCGAAAATTGGCGCACCAAGATTGTGATCGAGCGGCCGACGGCCGAGATGTGCCTCGCGTGTAGAGGAGCGAAACTGCTCTGCGGCAAGCCAAGATGTCCGATTGTCGCAAAGGCGGAAGGATTTGCAAGGCACGCGCCAGGACTATACAAATCAGATGTGATACAGGGTTCGTCTCCGCCGGGAGTCTTTGTCGGAAGATTCGGCTATCCCAAGGTCTTCATCGGCCCGATGGTACCCGCGATCTTGGGGAACACGGAATATCTGGACACGCCTGAAATGTGGAAGGGCAAGTCTATAGAGGAAATTGTTGATTACCGTTACAGCTTGGTTCGCGGTTGCGTCAGGGCGGATATTCATGACGCCGTGAACGGAACAAGCCTTATTGAAGATCTGCAGGAAATTGCAATGTCCACAAAGCCGGCTGACTCGGAGCTTTTGTTATCAAAGAAACCGGTGAACAGGATATCATTCAGCGAGAACAGCCAGCCGTTTGGCCCGAGTGCTCCGATGAAAGGGTTCAAGCCGCAAGGAAACATTTCAGTTGACCAGAGAATCGAAAAGGCGTACTACGACAAGGACCTCAAGGCGTCGGACGCTGTATTTTCACTTTACAAAAGCGGCGTGCTCTTTTCCAAGCTCGAGAAATCATTCTCAGTCGGCGTGTTCGGGGAGAAGAAAAAGAGAAAGCTCGTCCCGACGAGGTGGAGCATTACGGCGGTGGACAGTAACCTCTCGCTTCGTCTGATAGAAGAGATCAAGGATTATGATTCAATAGACGACTATCGCGTCTATGTCTACTCAAATCTGGACAATGTGTATGTCGCAATACTGACGCCTGAAAAATGGAAATATGAGTGGATCGAGGCGTGGCACTCTGGCACAGCGTGGAACAAGTTTGGCTCAAAGCCTGAAATGATCGGCGACCATGAAAGTTACTACGGAAGAAAGACGTATGCAAAGCCCGGCGGCTGCTACTACTCAACGAGGTTTGCCGTCGCCGAATACCTCGCGAGGGAACGAAGGCAGGCGGGCGCGATAATGCTGAGAGAAATTCATCCGGGCTACATTCTGCCGGTCGGCGTATGGAACGTCCGGGAAAGCATAAGGAGCCTTCTCATGGGCAGGTACAGAAGCTTAGGGACTTTCACGGAGGCGCTGGATTTTGCCAGTTCGAACTTCGTGATACAAAAGTCTCACTGGGTCGAATACTCCGAGCTAATAAAACAGGGACTGCACCAGCGAAAGATCAGCGACTACTAGATAGTTTAAACTCTAATAATTTAACCTTTAAATATTTTCAAAAAACAAGCTATTGCGTTCTTTGCCCGCGTACAAATGGACCGTATTCAGCAACACGCTCATTGGCTCTTTGATGGCCGCCATAGATAGCTCCATCGTGCTGATCTCGCTTCCCACTATTTTGAAGAAGCTCCCCGGAACTGGACCCGATGACGCGCTGTGGATCGTCATGAGCTACATGCTCGTCACGGCCACTTGCGTTCTGAACTTTGGAAGACTAGGTGACATGTTCGGCAGGGTAAGGATGTACAACTTTGGCTTTGCCATTTTCACGGTTGGTTCGCTGCTTTGTAGTTTCTCGCAGGACGGACTGCAGCTCGTGTTATTCAGAGTATTGCAGGCGATAGGATCCGCGCTATTGTGGGCAAATGCTGGCGCCCTGATCACCGACGCCTTTCCAATCAACGAGAGAGGTCGGACTCTGGGTATCAACCAGACCACGATAGTGTCCGGCTCGATTATCGGCCTCGTCCTTGGAGGAGTACTTACTCAGGAGTTTGGTTGGCGCTCAATTTTCTGGGTTAACATTCCGATAGGGGTCTTTGCCACTATCTGGGCATACGCCAGTCTGAAGGAACTGGGCACGATTCACAGAAATCAGAAACTAGACGTGTGGGGAAATCTGAGTTTTGTCGCGGGACTCTCGACCCTGCTTCTGGGAATCACTCTCGGGGCACTGGAATCCTGGAGCCTTACAAACTTCACTATGATCGGATCGGGCGCTTTGATTTTGATTTTGTTCACATACATCGAGTCAAAAGTTCCCGAGCCCATGTTTGACCTGTCGCTATTCAAGCTCAAAGTTTTCGCCTCCGGAAATACCGCGGGCCTTCTTTCCGGAATAGCGCGGGGAGCGTTTACCTTCATGATGTCATTCTACCTCCAGGGAGTGCTCGGCGACAGTGCTCTAACTGCGGGAGTTCTCCTGATTCCAATTTCTCTGTCGGCGGCAGTAATCGGCCCGCTTTCTGGATTTCTTTCGGACAAGCGCGGTTCATTCCGATTTGCTGCCGGTGGTCTGGGGCTATCGGGCCTCGCTTTCGTCTTGATGCGACAGATCCCGGTCAGGGTAAACTATGAAGTGCTCGTGATACCTCTGGTTCTCATGGGAGCTGCCTGGGGATTGTTCGGCTCGCCCATACGGAGCGAAACACTTAGCGCCGTACCGCAAGAAAGGCGCGGCGTGGCATCTGCCATATCGGTAACTTTGATCAACATAGGATTTCTGGTCAGCCTTGCGATAAGCGTCGTAATCATTTCCTCGAGTGTCCCCCATTCGGTCGTTCTGGGAGTCTTCGGAGGGGGCCTACCGAGCACTCCGGGCGGCGGACCAGCAATTACCGATGTCTCCGATTTCATGAATGGACTGCACAACGTCTACACACTTTCGGCCGCCCTGTGCTTTTTTGCCATAGTGCCGCTGGTACTGGGCTTTAGAGGAGTAAAGTCGCGCGAGGAAAGAGCTCACACTCAACTGATTGTTCCTGATTCCACCGTAAAGGCGGAAGGAGAAGCGGTCTAGTTGCAAAAGGGCGAATCTCTCAGAGTGAAAGCTGAGGAATCACTGGAAAGCCTTGCCTGGCGAACCTACGCAAAGACCTACAGAGCGGTATATGCTTACGTGAACTCCGATCTGAGGCAGTACGGGCTGACTCCCCCGCAGTACGCAGTGATCCGCTCCATCGGGACGTCTGACTCCGGGGTGCTTACGATGAGCGAGATTGGAAAGCAGATGGTCGTTACGTACGCGAACGTCACGACGGTCGTTGATAACCTAGAAAAGCTCGATTACGTGCGCAGAACGAGAGATTCCAATGATCGCCGTTGCATAATGGTAGAACTGACTCCGGCCGGAGTGCGGCTATTCAAGAAGATCCGCGAGGCGCATGTCAAAGAGATCGAAAAGTTGATGAAAGTCCTGAGCGGGCAGGAGCTTGAAAACCTGATCCGGTACGCGGACAAACTCAGAGAAAGAGCTGAGCGTTAAAAAAAGCCGTCTTGGATTTTTCCAAGACTCTTTAGAATTTGCGTGGCTTTGAACTCTTTTTCCGCGCAACTTTGGGTTTAGCTTTTTTCTGTGCTACGTAGCATTTGCGAGGAGTGTGGCGCTTTTTCTCGTTGTGGCGATAAACTAGGTAGGTGTAATCTTTTCCGCTTTTTCCCTTTATAACAAATTTATACGGTTTCCACGCTTTCTTACCACATTTTGGGCATGTCGTTACCATTTAGGGCAAAATAGGACGCAGGGGGTTTTAAATCTATGGATTGAGCGCGCCGCAGTTAGCTCGATCTTTTCTTATCCTTGTGCCTAAATGTTTTCGCCTAAAGAATTTCGAATTCTTCATGCGACTAGTTTCCAAGCGTGACCTAAAATATCAGCACTCGCAATTGCCATTCAAACCTTAAATATTCCGAAGTTTCATTTAGGGTTTAAGACTAAATTAGAGCCACTGTTTACAAAGGTCAGACCGTCGCACGATTTTTTGAACGCACTAAACCGGCGCATTAATCGTAGTTTGGTTTGTCTCACTCAGAGGCTCATCAGTGAAGAACCCGAATCCGGGTAAACTACCAGCGCTTCGGTAAGTGCAGAAATTGCACTTCATTCTTCAATGGAATTTAGGGACAAAAAAGTGAAAAGAAAATGCAGATAGAAAGCACAGAGAGCAAAGAAGGTCCTACGTTCGATCACCTTAACCTTAGACCTGAAGTGGCGAGAAGTTTGAGGGAGATCGGTTACAAAACGATGTTTCCCATTCAGGCGCAGGCCATTCCGCCACTGCTGGAAGGCAAGGACGTGATAGGTCAGGCGCACACTGGATCGGGCAAAACGGCGGCATTCGCGCTGCCGATAATCGAGAAAATCGACCACGCAAAGCAGTACGTGCAGGCTTTAGTAGTCGTCCCGACGAGAGAGCTAGCCCTTCAGGTGACAGACGAGTTCAACAAGCTGGCGAAATACCTCAACATCAGGGCGTATTCAATCTACGGCGGCCAATCGATAACCCCGCAAATAGAGCGGCTTCGCAAGAGGAGCCCGCAGATTGTGGTTGCGACCCCAGGAAGGCTCATTGACCACATGGAGCGCGGCACGATTGACTTTCAGGACGTCCGATTCGTCGTTTTAGACGAGGCGGACAGGATGCTCGACATGGGATTCATCGACGACATCGACTACATCCTAAAGCAGATTCCGAACGGCGCCCAGACCGCTCTGTTTTCCGCAACGATGCCCAACGAGATAATCAGAATATCGCACAAGTACATGAACCATCCGATCAACATACTGATAGACAGCGATGAACTTTCGATCGACGAGATCGATCAATCGTATGCTATCGTTGATGAGCGCTCTAAATTTGCGGCGCTTGTGGAATATATTAAAAAGAACCAGATTACTTCGGGAATAATTTTCTGCTCGACAAAGATCAAAACGCAGCGACTTTCCGAGCGATTGCAGGCGCAGGGCTTTCGCGCGGCTCCGATTCACGGAGATCTTTCGCAGAACAGGAGGGAGCACGCGATGAACAACTTTAGGGAGGGAAGGGTTGAGCTGCTTGTTGCGACGGATGTTGCCGCTAGAGGAATCGACGTACCGCACGTCGGCCACGTGATCAACTATGACGTTCCGCAAGATCCGCTTACGTATTTCCACAGGATTGGAAGGACAGCTAGGGCGGGGCGTGCGGGCAAGGCTATCTCACTTGTTTCAAATTCAGAGTATCCCGATTTCAGTCGAATTGTAGGAATGACAGAGGCCGAGATTAAGAGAATCACAGATATCCTGCCACCGGGCTACAAGGCGCCCGCGGAAGGACCCCGACAGCACTTCCAGGATCGCAGAGGCGGCGGAAGGAGATTCCAGAGAGATCAAGGGTTCAGGCACAACGACAACCCGCGAGACAACAGCGGAGGCGGCTTTAGCTTCACCGAGAAGGTTTCGGAGGGGCAGGGCCACTTTGAGCAGCGCGGGAACAAACCGCAGTTCGACCGCTCCAGACCTCGCGATTCCCGGAATTTCCGCAGGCCGCGAAGATATAGAAACTAGCTCGCTTTGCGGATAACGACGTATCCGAATAGTATCACGCCGGGGCAAGAGTCACAACCTAGCCTCATCCCTTTTTCTAGGATCGGCACCTGCTTCATTACTCCGACTAGACAATTGGGACACATCGAGCCTGGCCTCAGCGGCCTTGCGGCCTGTATCACTTTCGCATCGGAATCACCCTTCGTGCAGGCCAGTTCGTAAAAGAACGTGCAATTCTCCTCGAGATAGCGAACGACATTTAGCTTCTCGCCGCACTTACCGCAGATCGCGCTCCTTGGAAGCTTTCCCAAGCCGCAATTCATGTTCAGTCTCGTAAGGTACTTTCATTCTTAAGCATGTATCCTGCTAAATGCACAAATGACCGAACCAGATTCCCAAGAGCCCGTACAACTACACTTCGCTTGCACAGTGCGAAGCAAGAATTTTAGAGATTGAAACGAGTAAAATCATAACCTACAGGACGAAGAACGCCTCTTAATCCACAAATAGCGAGCCTCGCAAGATGGTCGCGGCCTATGACCAGATACTTGCTGCTGGGCTCGAACATACAAAGATCGATCTCACCGGCGATCCAGAACAAGGCGTTCGAGAAGACTGGAATCGATGCCCGGTACGAGCTGTTTCAAATTTCCGACGGCAAGTTTGATTCCGCAATAAAACTAATCCAGAGTTCAAAGGATATTGGCGGTTTCAATATCACCGCGCCGTACAAAGAGAAAATTCTGCCGTATCTCAGCGGGATGGATGCGCAGTCGAAAGCTATCGGTGCCGTCAACACCGTAAAGATTGACCGAAGCGGAAAGTTGCGGGGCTTCAATACTGATGTCGACGGAATATACCTTTCGCTTTCCAAGCTCGGCTCGCTCAAAGGAGGTAGATGCGTTTTGCTCGGGGCTGGCGGAGCGGCAAGAGCATGCGCTTACACCGTGTTGAATAACGGTTTTGACTTGATCATCCTGAACAGGACTCGCCGGCGTGCAGAAGATATTAGCTCGGATTTAGCGAAGTTTTTTCCTGAATCAGAAATTCTTGTTCGCCCGCTGAATCCCGAACAATTTTCGAAGGAAATCGCAGACGCCGATTTGGTAATCAATGCTGTAACGAACCCCTTTCCGTTCGAAGTGAATTTTTCGGGGGCAAAAAGATCGTTGAAGCTTTTCGACCTCTGGTATAGGGAACCTTCCAGCATTCTAAGGAACGCTCAAAGATCAAAGATCAAATCAATCGACGGAGTCTTGATGCTCGTTGAGCAAGGGGGAAAATCATTTGAGATCTGGACTGGGAAGAAAGCTCCAAGGCGGGCTATGCTTCTCGCGGCGAAGAAAGAACTCTTGAAGGATTAGTTTAGCCTCTTATCTGCATCGCGGAAAAATTTCCTGAAAGCAGATCTATCCTGAAGCAGTTTCTGGAGCTTCGCGATTGATTTTTTGGTTTCATTTATCGCCTGTCGAGCATAGGGGTTTGTCGCCTCGATGTCATAGTAAACGTCCTCGCTTTCCTTCAGCAACCTCTTCGATAAATCGAGCATGTAATCAAAACTCGGACTCTCGATCGTCTCGGGAATTGTCTTTGCAGAAATAGAATCGGCAAAACTCAGCGCGTGTATATGGGGAATTGTCAGCAATGTGCCCATTAGCTTGTCGTGGTTTTTGGCGCTCATGGAGAATACCTTGTAATGCGGAAAGATGTTTCTTACAAAATCAGAATTGCCGACTTGAATCAGCGAATTGACCGAGAAAGGATTCGCGTTAGGTCCAAAAAGAGGGTGAACCGAGTAGAGTTTCAAATTGTCGGGAAACCCTTTCTTTCCAAGCAACCCTGTCTTTTCCAATTCATGCTTCACAGAGGAGATCTCAATGACGCGCAACTGATGCTCCGGATTTGCTTTCGATACTAATCGTCGAATTTCGCGCGGAGTTGCACTGATTGGTACTGCTATTATCACGAAATCTGCTTTCGCGACTTCGTTGAGGTTCTTTGCCCAGCGGCAGTCGAGCTTCCTTGCCTTTGATCTTGCCAAAGGTCTATTTTCATCATACAAGAGGACTTGCGCTCCCGCCTCATTGAAATACCTCGCAAACCATCCGCCCATCCTGCCGGCGCCGATGATCGAGACTACTCTGATTTTCTCAGAGCGAAGGTGCGCCCTGATCAATTTGAGAAAAATTTTCCTCCGTTGAGAAATCTTGGAGTACTCGATCAGTTGATGAACGATATTACTTGCAAGCTCTTTGTCCAGTCCCAAAGAATTCGAGTATTCGATCATCTCCTTGCTGAGACTCTCCTCCACCGTGTGATTTTCAATGTCCGCGTTGGAAGATTCCTTTGCGTCGGCTATCTTGCTTGCGAGGATTTGTCTAGCAACGACAAGATCTAATATTGATCGAGTAACGTCTCGAATCTCGTCGCGATATTTTTTCAGAAGCTTCGAGTTGCCAGCGCTCAAGCTACTTCAAAACTCGCGGAATAAATCCGCCCCGGATTGCGAGATCTGAGATCACGCATGCTGTCATGCACTCGACGACGGGAACGGCTCTCGGCACAACCGTCGGGTCATGCCTACCCGGAACGATGAGCTTGGTCTCTCTCATGGACCCCATGTCCAGCGTGTTCTGGGCGGCCGCGATTGAGGATGCGGGCTTGAAGCCTACCCTGAACACTACCGGCATGGCCGTGGAAAGTCCTCCGAGTATGCCGCCGGAGTTGTTTGTCTTCGTGACGATCTTTCCGCCAGCGTCCAGCACATAGACGTCGTTGTTCTGGGTTCCCTTCAAGCGAGTTCCCGCAAAGCCCGAACCGAACTCGATCGCTTTCACTGCGGGAATCGAAAATATCGCCTTGCTGATATCTGACTCGATGGATGAGAAGACCGGCTCGCCCACGCCAACGGGCAGATTTAGGACGTTACACTCTACTATACCGCCGAGTGAGTCGCCGTGGCCCCTCTCCTTTATCACGAGCTCCTTCATCTTGTCCGCTGAAGATTGGTCAGGACACCTGACCTCGTTTGTGTATCTCTTTGCGAGAATCTCCTCTTTGGATAGTTTCTCAATGTCTGCCTTGATTCCGCCGAGCTCCAGCGTGTAGGCGTAGATCTCTAACCCGAGGGCCTTCTCTAGCAACTTCAATGCAACTGCGCCGGCCATCACAAAGCACGCCGTGATTCTTCCGCTGAACCTTCCGCCGCCCCTGTAGTCGTTCATGCCGGAGTATTTGACAAATGCGGGGTAATCGGCGTGACCGGGCCTAGGGATGTTCACGATCTTATCATAGTCGGAGCTCCGCTGGTCCCCGTTCCAGATCAGCATTGCGATCGGCGCGCCGGTCGTCTTTCCCCTGAACGTACCGGAAAGAAATTCCACCTGATCCTCTTCCTGCCGTTGCGTAGTTACTATCGACTGACCCGGCTTTCTCAGGTCAAGCAATCTCTGCACGTCGGACTCTGTGAGATCCAGTCCGGTGGGGCAGCCGTCTATTACGATCCCGACGCATCTGCCGTGGCTCTCGCCGAAGCACGTAATCGCGAAGCTGTTTCCCAGCGTGTTCGGAAGGCTCATCTTGACACCTCTACAATCTTCACTGTTTCTTTCTCCCCGCATAGCTTCTGGAGATCAGCCACAAAATTTGGGTAGGATTTCCTCACGCACTCGGGGTCTCGAATCAATATTTCACCGTATCTGCCGGAAAGTCCAGCGATTACTAGCGCCATCAGCATTCGATGATCCTTCTGGGGGTCAATGACAATAGGTTTTCGGAGATTAGATGCGTTACCTGAGGATACCGAGAGCGAGGATCTGCCTTCCCTTGTCTTCACTCCTAGCTTTCTCAATTCGCGCGAGAGAACGGAGATTCTGTCGCTCTCCTTGAAGCGAAGGTGCCAGACGTTTGAGACGTTCACCCGCTGGCCGAGAGCAGCTGCGAGAGCTACGACGACCGGCACTATGTCCGGCGAATCGTTCAAATCAAATTTCAATAGTCTGGCGTTTTTTTCTTTGCTTTTGACCACAAGAGCGCGGTCAGTTTGGCGTATCGAAGCTCCAAATTTTCTCGCGATCGAAATCATAGCTGCATCCGACTGCGGAAATTTAGAGTCGACTCCTTCGAGCTTGACGTGTCCTCCCGCAGCTAGAGTTGCTCCTATGAGCGCGGCCGCGGAGCTCATGTCGCCAGGCACGTGGAAAGTCCTCGGTTTTGCGAATTGATTTGCCCTAATTTTGAAAGCGAAATACTCACGCTTTTTGGAAAATATCGGTTCTATCTTCAAACCGAAAAAGGCGAGCGTTGCGAGCGTTGCGTCGATGTAAGGCTTCGACACCAGTTTGGATGGATCTTTGATGCGTATCATGCAGTCGCTGTCGGCGTGGGTGCACGAGATGAGAAGCGAGGAGATGAATTGAGAAGATATGGAACCGTCAATCATGCATTCGCCCCCCTTGATCCCCCCACCCTCAATTGTGATCGGTAGTTTGCCGCTTTCCTTGTCGTAGGAGCATTTTACGCCCAATTGTGAAAGAGAGTCGAATATCGACTGCATAGGTCTCCTTGACAGTGAGTCGTCCCCGGATATCCTTACACTGCTTCCCTTTTTGACAAGAGCCGCAAACGCGATCGCAAACCTTGCAGTTGTCCCGGAGCCCTTTGCATAGACGGAGATACTCGACCTCGATGTTTCTCCAGGGATGACTTCCAGAGTTTCGCCTTTTTGGTTTATCGCAACCCCAAAGGCTCGGAGCGTTTCGATAGTCGCGAGCACGTCGTCCGATAGCGATCTCCCGCAAGAAGTAATTTTCGAAGGAGCTCTTCCCAGTGAAGCTATGAACAACGCCCTGTGAATGTAGCTTTTGCTCGGTGGGAGACTCAGCTTACCCTCAAAGGTCTCGGGTCTGCCGCTGACCTTCAACATCCTGCTCATTTCAATTTCTCCGGTTGTACAATCGATGTCGTAACCACATGGCAATCCTTGTTCTCGTAGAGCCAGGCGTTTTTTACCCTTTGAAGCGTCTTCGAGCTCTTGCACATACCCGCAACTGCAGGACCTTTCCCTGTTATCCCCGCAGCGCTCGCCCCCTGTTCTAATGCTGAAGAGACTGGAGCGATTGAGTAATGCAGAGCCGCGCACTGGATGATCGAGTTGAGAAGCATGGATGTTGCAAACTCGCCTTCGAGCGCGTAGCCGAAGGCTTCCAGGCTCTCTCCACGATACCTTGCGTAATCCTTCGCATTTATGCTGCTCGTGAAAACTTTCTTGGTGGGAATCAGGATCACAACTTTCGAACCCAACTCCGTCGGAGCTTTTGAATGCTCGATCAGTTCAAATCTCTTGTTGTCTGTAAACACAAGACCGCCCAATAGAGAGGCAGACGCATCGTCGTACGCGCCCGTCAAAGAGGCTCCTGAATCTTTCGAGGCCCTGCAGCTTGTTTTCAGAATCGAGAGCGAATCGAGCTCCATGGAAAACAGTCCGAATACGGCTCTGGCCGTGGCAGCTGAAACTGCGCTGGAGCTTTTTAGTCCCACCGCTGTCGGTATTTCTGACCGGATTTGAATCTTGATCTGCTCTGATTTTGGAATACGGCCGTGTAGGTGCGACAGCGAATATTCAACTGTGGTCCTTACAAGATTGTGCGGGTCGATTGTCTTGCTAAATATTTTGACCTGCTCGCCGTTTTTTCTCGGCCCGATTGAAGCTTTCACCGTGCAGGGAATATCGATCCCGATCGCAACTCCCCTGCCTGCCGGGATTGCGTTGACGACCGAGATCGCAGCGTGAGTAGTTGTCTCGAAAGAGCGCCGACTGAATTCTGTCATCAGAGCTCACGCTGCAGTTTTTGTAGAGATGCCAAGAAGAGTTCTTTCTTCACAGGAATCAAGTAACTTCCGTCACCCATTTGATGCATCTTTCCGATCCTTTCCGGCAGCGACATCTTGATCGAATTTACCGAAGATTTTTTGTCGAGACGCGCAAAGGCAAGAATTTTTCCAGCGTCCAAGTTTTTCACTTTGAAACTTTTGATGATTCCGCTCAAAAGCTCGTTCTGGCGCATACAGTCGGATTCGCTGAAGATCCCCAGCTTTGTGGCGATCCAGCCTTCCGCGGCCATTCCAAGGATAACACACTTGCCGTGGCTCAGCGTGAAATTTGATGAGGCTTCTATAGCATGACCTACGGTGTGCCCGTAATTTAGGATAACTCGCAAGTTTGCCTCCTTTTCATCGCGCTCAACCACTCTCGCCTTTATCCTGCATGCGCGCGCGATCAGCGACTTTAGATTCTCGACGCTAAATGAATCCATTTTTTCTATTGAGCGAAACAGCTCGCTGTCGTCGATTACTCCGGATTTTATCATCTCCGCCAGTCCGTTGAATACTTCCGCATGGGGAAGAGTGTCGAGCGTTTGGAGGTCGATTAGAATCGCCTTGGGTTGATAGAAAGTTCCGAGCTGATTTTTTCCCCAATCGGTATCGACTCCTGTTTTGCCGCCTATGCTGCTGTCTACTTGCGCCAGCAGGGTCGTAGGCACTTGGACATACCTAACCCCGCGCTTGAAGATGGACGCGACGAAACCAACCATGTCGCCCACAACGCCGCCGCCCAGTGCTACTAGCGTAGATTTTCGATCAAGGCCCAGGTCGCTCATCTTTGCTGCAATCCTGGAGCAGGTCTCGATGTTCTTGCTCTTCTCGCCATGCGGGAATGTAATTACACTAGTCGTTGCAATCTTTGACAGTTGACTTTTGACTCGGTTCGCGTAGAGTCTAGATACAACATCGTCGCTGATGACCGCTATGGAACTGGAATTTGAAAAAGAACTTCTTGGGAGCCGCGAAAGCAGACCATTTTCGATTCGTATGTCACACTTTTCGCGTCTTCTTTCGAAGCTCATGCTGAGAACGGCCGTGTTCGTCACGCGGCTTAGGCGCTTTCGCTTTGGTTTATAGTTTCGTAGATCTTGTCGCAGACCTTGATTATTTGTCTCAGCTCATCGGGAAGGACTGCCTGCGGGCCGTCGCTCAGAGCTTCTTGGGGTCTGTCGTGCACCTCGACCATGACGCCGTGCGCGCCGGCAGCTATCGAAGCTCTTGCCATCGGAAGGACCAGGTCTCGCCTTCCCGTGCCGTGGCTGGGATCCCCGAAGATTGGGAACGGCGTTTCCTTCCTTATCGCAGGAATTGCATTGAGGTCAAGCGTGTAGCGGGTCGCCGGCTTGAAAGAGCCGCCTAGCGGCAATATGCCCCGCTCGCATAGTATGATCTTTCGGTTGTTCTTTGCGACGATTCTTTCGGCGAAGCTAAGGTACTCGTCAATCTGAGCGCCGAATCCTCTTTTGAAAAATATCGGCATTCCGGTCTTTGCCGCCGCCTCGATAAGGTCTTGGTTGAACATGTTCCTAGCTCCTATTTGCAAGACGTCGGTGTATTTCGCGACAGTATCCACGTCCATTTCGCTTCGTATCTCCGTGATCGTCGGCATGTCGAGATCTTTGCTGACCGCCTTTAGATGCTTCAGCCCCTCAATGCCCAGCCCTTGGAATGAGTGGACCGAGGTTCTAGGCTTGAACGCGCCCCCTCTGAGTATGTGTGCGCCTGCCTCCTTGACTTCCTTCGCGATGCGGTAGAGCTGCTCGTAACTTTCAATGGAACACGGCCCCGAGATGTAAACGGGCGGCTCGTCTCCGCCGATCGATACGGTGCCGACCTTGACCTTGACATCCTTCGGAATGTAGCCGCGGCTCACTAGGCGGTAGGCGGATTGTATTCTAATCGCGTCCGATACGCCGGACATTGCTTTTATCTGGTCAAAATCGACTTTCTTCTCGTCGCCGATAATCCCGATTACCGTCTGGTACTCTCCTGAGGATACGTCCACCTTCAGTCCGGTGGACTTGACCTTTTGAATTACTTCGTCGACTTCGGCCTTCGTTGCCTTTGGCTTCATTACTATGCTCATGGCGTATCAAACTCCGAAAAAGAAATCATATCTGCGATTGGAGGTCTTTGAAAGGTGAAAGCTAGGCTTTGACTGCTTACTGAAAGAGAAAACACGCTACGTAGTTGCCCAGTTTGGGCTTTGGATATTGGCAGGACATCACGTTACCGACCTTGTTTAGAGCATTTTGCGCCCCCTTATTAAACAAAATGGCTCTGAAATACTGCTCTGTGAGATCAAGTACAATTACAATTCGAAGCAAACATTACCAGAATCGCCTCGCGTCCGTGAACCACTCTAGCTTCAAGGCAATGCCAAAGAGAACCATCATGGAGCCAACGTAGAGCGGAAATATGCCAAACCAGTATCCGGAACTGTACGTCGATAAGAAAAGACCTGAAACTATGATCCAAAACCCGTAAGCGATCAGAAAGGCGCCGCAGAGAAAAAGTACAATCTTGGTGAAGCGATAGAGAGCCTTCCACTCGCGGAGTTGCAGCGGTCTCAAGGTCATCAGATGGGTAGAGTCAGTTCTTCTTTTTTACATTCTGTTTTTGCTTGGCATTCTTGGGCTGCGGCTGAAGCTTGGCCTTTTTCCTGTCGTCGTTTGCCTTCCTTATGATCAATACGCCCGCTCCCAAGAATATGATGTCAGATGCTAGATTCGCAGGACTGGGCGAGATGTAGATCAGGAACAGTATGCCGAGGACTAACAGGATTGCGCCCGTTATTAATTCGAGAGTGGTTCGAATCATTTCAGACCGCGGAGTCTATAGATGGTGAAGCTTTCACAGCCGTATCGATCACTTGACTTTCACCATGTAGGTCAAATACCCTTTCGCATATCAGTACGCGAAGCTTCTTGGTGCCTTCGCCAGTCTTTGCCGAAATGCTGATCGTCTGGAGATCCCGGAAAAGTGAAAGTTTTTCCTGTAGCTGATCCCGGGGGACAAGATCTATTTTGTTCAGAACGACGAGAAGCTTGACCGGATTTATGTGCAGTTGTTCAAGTACCTGTCTTGAGCTCTGGAATTTAATCTGGATGCTCTCTGTCGGTTCGCTTGTGTCAATCATCAAGAGTATCAGGTCTGCATAGGAAAGCTCTTCGAGAGTCGACTTGAAAGCTTCGACCATGTACGTAGGTAGCCTGCTGATGAAGCCCACCGTGTCGGAGAGGAGCACTTTCTTTCCTTCCAGTGGCTCGAAACCGCGAGTCGTGGTCGTAAGCGTCGTGAAAAGGCTCGGCGATTCCTCCTTCGTTTCGGAGACAAACCTGTTGAACAGCGTGGTTTTTCCGCTGCTCGTGTAACCCGCGAGCGAGACGAATGGAATGTTCAGCCTCGTCCTCGAAGTGATGAAAAGCTGGCGGCGTCGCCTCGCATCTTCCAGTTTCTTTTGCACCAGAGCCATTTGCTTTTTGAGCGCTCTGAACTTGATATCAACCGCATATTCGCCCATCCCCATAAAGCCGGCCTGCTCGCCCTTCAATGATATCCTGACTGCTTCTCTCGCCCGCGGAATTTCGTACTTGAGCTCGGCTAGCTTTACCTGCAGTTTTGCTTCGGTTGTAGTAGCTCGCGAGTTGAAAATGTCCAGAATCAACCTTTCGCGATCAATCACTTCTTGGTGGGTAAATTTGGCGAGATTGTGCGCCTGCGAGGAGGAGAGCCTCTCGTCGATGATGACCATCTGGGTCTTTTTCTCTTCGACCAAGTCGCGTACCTCGGCGGCCTTGCCCGTTCCGATTCCATACTGCTGGTGGGAGAGCTTTTTCTGAGTGATTGTGTCCACCAGCCGGTATCCCGCAGCTTCAACGAGCCCCTTTGCTTCTTCTTCCACGAAAGGGTTGGGATAAGTTATGAGGATGACCTTTTTCCCGCCAGAGCCCATGCTGGTTTTCTTGTATGGTTTCTCTATGGTTGTGTTGGACATCAAGTTCAGCTCGTTTGGGAGTTCTGGCACATTAAGCCAGAACGTTGACCATGATGTCCCTAGCTTATCTCCGGATTTAGAGCATGCTCTGAGAGAGGCTTTGCTCCCGCCTCATCTGCAGGTCTTGCTCCTTGGCGGCCTTTGCGACCTCGCCGTCCCGGCGGGCTTTGGCAACCTTGGTCGGGCCGACGATTTTTGAAATTGCCTTCATGCCGGATTCTGTGATTTCGACCTCGCTCTTCGTGCTCATTATTAGCGAGCCGTTCATTTTCTTTATTGCCGCCCTAAGTAGTGGGCTGGGGATAATTTTCCTGCCCCTCAAAATTGGCGGTTCGACAATCTCAGCGATTTCCCAGATCCTGCGAGGCGATCTCTCTACCAGCGACAATAGAATTTTTTGCATTCGCTCATCAATTTCGAGGTCAATTTTTTCTTTCTTTGAAAATTTGCTCAAAAGGGTAGAAGTCTCTTCAGGAGTTAGGCACACCTTTTCGCTGTATCCGTTCGTGTACGCCGCCACAATGGAAACAATTTCCGGCCAGTCCTTTTCGTCATAATCCTGCAATAAAACAAACGTCTGCGCGGGGACGTAATATCCGCCTCTGATCGGGTACAACTGCCTCGTTCCAATATGTTCCGACATTTCCAGATCACTCTAGCTAGAACTGAAAGCGGCTAGGTACTAACTGGGAGTGAAAAATTGAGGTCGAACAGGTTGTTGAAACGTCTAGAATCTGCTCTACGATATCCATTACGGTACCTT
>JASHPO010000034.1 GCA_030038075.1 Nitrososphaerales archaeon
GTCTTTCGGTAGTGAGAGTGCGTCCAGCAAATGCAGTCTTGTCCTCGCACCTTTCATTTTCATGAAGATATCAAAGACGGAGGAATCAAATCCAAGCTTTTGCCATCGCGATTTAGTCCTACCCCTCCATATCCACGCGCCTACAAGGCATACCGAAGCCCAGCCCGAAGCTGAAAGGACCGGAGATTTGCTTAGAATAATCTGGAGTGCTGATTTTTGAGATGCAATAGAAAACCCTCCGAACGAAAACGAGGATGAACTGTCGGTAACATTTCTTCCAGGACTTCCAGAAGAATTGGACACATTCAGAGAGTGAGGTAACGCAAGATGAACGCCAAGAAGAACTGTACTTGAGACAGCGAACACCAACGCTGTCAGAAGCAATAAAGATGAGCGCGTCATCAGAGAAAAAGATGGCTGGCTTGATAAATACTTTATTCCGAATAGTCGGAAGTATCTTTATGTCGATATAGAAACACTGGTTTGCTTCGTTATGTCATTTCTGCATTCCAAGATGACTCTTTCAATAATCGCAGCGATCGTTCTAACATCATTGATATTATCAATCGCTGGGCTCAGCGCCACCACGGGATCTTCTGCCATTGTACGTGACTCCACGACAAGTGGAGGAAATCTTTACGGACAATCCTATTCGGGCGGGCTGATCGGTGGCTATCTTTATGAAAATAATTCCTTCCCATTTGCAACCTATGCATCGACATCTCGCATACTGGCACTACCTGCAATTAGTTCGTGGCTTTCCGAAAATAACTATGCGGTCAACGATCTCAGACCTTACGTAACACTCTATCCTCTGGGAGGAAATCCGTATGATTTCTCGCAAGGAACAATTACAGAGAATGGAACTACATATCTCATTTACGAATATCTAGTGGTTAATTCATCAGTCGGATTGGTTATGGGTACGTGGATAAATTCGGCAAATTCGACCGACGTAGCCAAGATATTCACGTATGACACCTGCGGGCCTAACATAGTTTCCTTTGCAATAGGCGGAGATGAGACTGCATTCAGCACAACCACCACTACTGCATCCCAAACAACTTGTCCTACCGATGTGCCCTAGTGAACACGAACAAAATAGATCAGGGACGTCGAGAGAAGACTTGAAATGTTTGAAGTAGCAAGCCAAGCGAAGAGAAGGTTATTATAACTTGACACTACGAAAATAACTAGATGTGTGGGTGTTTTTAATGGTCAAGGAAGTGGAAGCCGCTGAACTACGCAAACTTTTGGGAATCAAGGGACTGAAGAAGAACATACGAATCTCCGAATCTCAGAAGACAGCGATAAATGGCCTACGAGAAGCGGAGAAGTGCAGAATAATACACACTGAAAGCCTAAGGCATTTTCCTTGCTCTGATTGGATGAGCATTATGGATACTTCTCTACTCGTGGATAAGATTAGCCAATGAAGGGAAATAACCGAGGATGTTTGCATAGTCCTAGTAAAGTTCCCAATGCTCTTAGAATACGCGGGCTTCCATGGAACGATACTCTATCCCGACTTGCAAGACTTGCAGTTAGCACTCGAACTTCAAAATAAGCTGAAGGAGATCGGCCACATGAACGGAGCATCTGATCTAATAATTGCTGCCACTTGCACAAACTACGGCGAGACCCTTTTGACGCTTGACCATGATTTTGAAGAGATAAGCAAGGTCAGCAGATTGAAGGTTCTATATGGGTAGAGCAAGATATGTCGGTATGGGGATACACTCTGTTGTACTTGGTTTGGTGAAGAGGGAGAAGGTCAATATCCCAGTCAGACAAGATCTGATGAAGGTTTGATTTTTGAAACTCGTGGAGTGTGTTCCTAATTTCTCGGAGGGGAGGAGGAAGGAAGTTATCGATGAAATCAAGCTTGCCGGAGGAATTTGCCCTGGAGCGTTCGTCCTAGATTGTCATTCGGACGCCGATCACAATAGGATGGTCCTCACTATCGTAGGAAGTTCAGATCCGGTCAAAAATGCGGCTCTTTCAGCCAGCTCAAAGGCAATCGAACTGGTTGATATGAGAAAGCACGCTGGCGTGCATCCCAGAATTGGCGCAGTGGATGTCGTACCGTTCGTACCGCTGGGAGATACTGCTATGGAGGAATGCATTAAGCTTGCGAACGAATTTGCAAAAGAATTTGCAGACCGATTTTCGGTTCCTGTATTTCTGTACGGCGAATCTGCAAGAAATGAGGATAGAAAGAGCCTAGCAAAAGTGAGGGCGGTGCAATTTGAATCTCTCCGAGAGCTGATTGAGTACGATCATACTAGAAAACCAGATTACGGACCTTCCAAGATTCATTCCACAGCGGGAGCGACTGCAGTAGGCGCGAGACGAGTTCTAATCGCATACAACATTCATCTCAATACGAATGACATTTCCATTGCAAAAAAAATAGCAAACCGAATAAGAGAGAGTAATGGGGGATTAAAAGGCGTGCAGGCGATGGGGGTGAAGCTACAGAAGAGGGGAATAGCTCAGGTATCCACAAACATTACAGATTACGCGAAAACTTCACTCGAAACGGTTTTCGATACTGTCTCTAAGATAGCTGCCGAATCAAAAGTTGAAGTTGTTGATAGCGAAATTGTGGGACTTGCTCCCAGAGATTCCCTACCCGCTAATGCAGCAGAACGGCTCAAAATATTTGACTTTTCAGCAGACAAGATAATAGAAAATAAAGTTGCTAAGCTGGAAATCTGAAATACCTTCTACCAGCGAGGCTTGTTGATAGATGATTTGTATCAATTGAAATTGGGAGCTCCTTCAGCTTGATCGGGGAAATCATTGGAGTTTTCGGCTCGAACGTCACTCAAAAGACATCTTTCCTTTCATCGATAGGAAAGAAAAGCGAGGCTGAAGGGATAATCGTTTATCAGCGAAGTGAAGGGGCGAAAAAATTCTCACTATTGGACGATACCCTCTTCCCTGAGAGGATACAGGGATACGCCCGGTTAGCTGCCATTTCTGACTCAGCCTACTACATCTTCCCTGCCGACGGAAAATTGACTGCTCCAGACGGCGAAATTGCCATTTTGCTCGACTCTCTTGGACTAAAGGGAGTGATTCAGATTATCGACGGCAAGAAGGAGCTAATCTCTGGTGTTGCCCAATCGTCTTTCAAGGGACTCAGTCTCGCTTCGTACCCAATTGAAGAAAGAAGCAGCAAATCTTCCATGATAGATTTTTCCACTGTTCAATCGAAGGAATATCCAAAAGACCACACTTTGATCTATATTGACAGAGCTTTCAACGTAAAGGGTGTCGGGGTCGTCGTTTTGGGTTTTGTGCTCTGTGGCACAGTGTCAGTTCACGACAAACTTCGAATTCTACCACCGGAATCAAACAAATTTGCAGAAGTGAAAGGCATCCAGATCAGTGACGATGATTACGATTCCACGGAAAGAGGAATTCGAGTTGGGCTTTCGTTGAAAGGCGTCGAGCTTAAGGACTTGGCAAAAATCTCTTGGATGGACGACGATTCTTTCAAATTGTCCTCGGAAATAGAATTCAGCTTCAAGCAACCTCCATACTACAAGCAGTCAACGATAGACAGGGACTTGCATCTCGAATCGAACGGAGAGTTATTGGTCGCGAAAATTGTTCAGGGAAAAAAGCCTGATTCGAGAATTGCAAAATTGCAGCAGGAGATCCCCTGCTGGGGAGGAATGAACGTTTGCGTGATCGACCTGAACTCAAAGTCGCTGAGAGTGGCGGGAGGTGGAAAGGTCGAATTTTGATGATGTTGTAGGCTAGCTCCCGTTTCTGAATGTAATCGGAATGCCCCAAGAAGCCGACTTGTCCGAGTTGTATCCTTTGTAGTTCGTGGGCGAGTTCTTGTCAATTGTTGGCATTTCTGTAGAAAGCTCGAATCTATTGCCACCAGGCTCCCAGAAATAGGTCGCAATATTTCCGACAGTCTGACGCTGCGGTCCATATTCTAGCGGGATGCCCGCCGAAGTGACACGGTCGATCATGAACCGAACGTGCTCGAAGCTAACCCCGTTCCATGCTATATGATGGAGGCGGCGGCCGACAGATTGCTCTTCCGGTAGGCCTGCATTGATTGCAATGTCGTGCTGAATGTCACCCATTCGAACAAATGTCAGTGTCCAGGAGCCGTTTGGCGCGACAATTACGTCTGAAACGTGGAATCCCAAAACTTTCTCAAAAAACTCCGTCTCGGCTTTGGTATCTGGCACTAGAATGTTAAGATGGTCCGCGTCCGCGGGGGCGACAGGTGATCGCGAAGGTAGCACCGCAACATTCAGCCGCTGATATGTATTGTCCGAAACTGCGACAAATTCCATGGGCGTGTGTGATGGTAATATGATCCGCACTCCCGCCTTGACACCCGGCTCGAGTTTCTCAAGGGTCTCGTAGTCAACCTTGTTGTCTTTCAGCCTCTTTGTGTAAAGATCCAATTCATCCTGATTATCAACGCGCATCGCAAAATGATCCAAGCCAGTGCCGCCTTCGACTACACCGACATCAAAATTTTTGTCCAAACCGCAACCGAGATAGACTATGCCGTCGTTTCTTGTAATTTCTACCAGCCCCATCACCTGAGTGTAGAATTTTGTAGCCTGCTCTAAATTCTTGACTCGAATTACCGAGTGCTCCAATCTTCTTGCTCCGCCCATAATATCACGCTTCAGACATTCTGATTGGTTCGTTGCACAAAATTTGCAGTCACAGTTTCACTTTGACGTCTTCGCCGTCTATCACGACCTCGTAAGAGGTCAGTTCCATCCTAGAGTCACCGGTGCACACTCCCGTCTCTAGATCATACTGGATGCCGTGCCAAGGGCAGATGATGTCGTACTTTTCGGTCGAGAAATATTCCTTCAATCTCTTGCCCGAAACAGGATCAAATTCGCAGGTATTGTGCCCAACGAATACGCCCTCCACCGCAGGGCCGCCTTCGTGGGCGCAGACATTCTCGTAGGCATAGTACTTGCCCTTGAACTTGTAGATGCCGATCTTGCGCCCGTCGGCTGTCTTTACCACAAACGGCTTTAGCTCCTCGATTTGGCTTGTCTTCGCTACCGGAACCTCTGGCATTTTTGAGCTTACCTTCTCCCTCAATATGTTAGTTATTTAACTTGAACACCTTGCGGGCGTTCCCTCCAAGTATCTTCTTTTTTGCCGTTTCCGAGAGAAACGGGAGGTCGTAGATGACACTGGGCACGTCGAAATCCCAGTGCGGATAGTCGCTCGCGTAGACTAGATGATTTTCAAAGTCTAGCATTTCGAAGATGGCTTCTAGCGTCTCCATGTGGGACTGCTCCAACGGCTGGCTTGAATAGTAAAATTTCTTGATGTACTCGCTCGGCAGTTTTTCCAAAAGCGGAGCCTCGATCCTCCTTTTCACATACTCGTCGTCCAAGCGGTTGTACAGCCAGGGAATCCAAGTTACACCACCTTCCTCGAATACAAAATTCAGTTCGGGAAACCTTACTGGAACGCCTGACAACACTATAGATGTCAATTGTCGGATCAAAGAGAATGGAAAGCTGAGCGCATGTGCTCCGACGAATTCGAATCCTTTGTAAAATGGATGTTCAAGGTCTCTGTTCGCGTGAAACGTTATCGAAAGACCCTTCTTTTGAGCCGCCTCGTAAATGGGGTCCCACGCATCGCTTCCGGCCAAAGTCGGGGCGTTTGAAGATACTATCAATCCCGCAACTCCCTTTTCCTTTCCGACTCGGTCAATCAAGTCAGCGCCGTTTTCTGGGGCATTAGTCGGAACATACGCCAGCGTGTGGATTTCAGTATACTTGCCGAGAATATTGTCGAGCATATAATCGATGTATGCATTCGCAACCGTGGTTTCGACATCTGGCTTTGAAGATGAGTAAAACAGAGTAGGAGAAGGAAGAACTATCGATGCTTTAATTCCAATGTCATACATCAACTTTGTGAATAGATCGACCATCAGTTCCGCGCTGTACCACTCTGCCCCCTTTGTTTCAGGCCGCGACGTCGCCTTTATTCCCTTCAAATAATTCGATGGTTCTCTAAATTTTCCAGCATAATGAGTGTAGAGATTTTTCTGCATAGGGTCTTCTTCCGGGTCGGGTGATAGGAACACGTTTTGAAGCGGACCTTTGACATACTTTGCCATGATTTTGAATGGCTCAACTTGATGGCAATCGGTGTCTACAATATCGAGTTTTTCAAATCTTCGCTCGTCGGACTGTTTGATCGCATTCTCCAGTCCTCCGGGAAGGCGGATGGGATAACGATGGCGCAAGGACTGAGATTGCATTCAGGAGACCGAACACTAGCGTTCGCTTAAAAATATATTCTGAATGGAGATCAGTGTGCCAGATCGCGAACTACGCTACTTTTCAAAAACTTCTTGTTATTCATTTCACGCGTGTGAAGCTAACCGACCTTCGCAATTTCCATATCTCCGTACAACTCACTAGATACCGGCACTGCGCCAGAATTTGTCACGATAAAATTGTCGGACAGACAAATGGAAGCAAACTTGTTCGTACCACTTGGATGCAAGGCAAAATTCATGTTTGCCTCGATCTTTTGAGCGGTCTCCTCCTCGTCCAGTACTGGTCTTTCAACAAGACACAAGCCCTGGTTGTGTCCTAGAATTCTAAGCTCCTCTGGATACCCCTTTCCCTTCAGAAAAGTGTCATTCTTTATCCGAACTGCCGCAGGTGATGCGCCTGTCTTCACCTCAGTCTGGAGCAATTTCAGAGCATCGTAGCAGACTTGATGGGCCTCTTTTACCTCTGGTGGAACGCTGTTTCCTACGACAAAGGTCCTTCGCAAGTTATACCAATAGCCGCCAGGGCCGCAAGATTCGATCAAAAAGTCCAGCACGTCACCAGTTTTGAAGGTTCTTCTAATGAACACGTTACCCGCTATCGGCTGCATGTACCTCGCAGACCCAGGCTGACCAAACCAGATTATCATCTCCTGATCCTCACTCCCCATCAGATCCTGCGCGGCTCTAACGTCTTGGATAACCTCTCTCGCGGTCCTACCAACCCGCACTGCCTTCTTCGCGACGTTGAGCCCGACAACATGCATGTCGGCGCATTGCTTGATCAATTTTATCTCTTCTTCGCTTTTGATCATCTTTACTTCGTCGACAATATCGGAAGCGTCGTAGATCTTCGCTGAAGGTAGTTCACTTCTTACGCTCTCGGTGAGTGCACCAGACATGTAGCCAACCCCGACCAACCCGATGACGGCGTTGCTCTCTTTGGACTGTTTGATTACTTCGGCAACCTTCTTTCCATGCCAGTTGTTCTGCCACGATATGCCAGGAGTAGAAGGGAGGTTGATGACATTCCACTTGCCTCTTCGCATAGGAGGAGCTGGAGTCGTTGCCGGTGCGGGCGGCTTTGAGCCGTGTGAAACAATAGCCATTTCACCGTCGAGAGGAAAAAGTAATGTGGCGGGATAATTTCCTCCGGGGATGTCGGCGAGGTAGCGCAAGTAGCCATTGATTTTTTGCATACTCTGCATCAGAAGAAAATCTACACCAGCGGCTTCCATCTTCCTTCTCACGGCACTCCATCTTCTCTCAAGCTCGTGCTGCGATATTGAATAGGTGAGTCTTTCTTCGCGAATCAAAAGGTCTTGTGACATGATAAGGTCTCTACAGGAAAGATCGCTGTTAATAATGCTGTTATTTCCACGAATTCAACCAAGCTTCAATTGAAAATGGCGTTCGCTGGAGGAATTCCCCTGTTTCTCGGCACGTTTTGTGTACTCGTCTTTCACCCAGCCTATGAATGGAGATGATATAATTCATCATCAGAGTATGGGCGAATAACCGAGAATTCCATGGACTTTGCTGTCTTGGGCAAAACAAATGGAAGGAAA